>CAIPUP010000375.1 GCA_903868285.1 uncultured beta proteobacterium | reverse complement strand
TGATGGTGCCCGAGGCGGCAATCACGCCGGTGGCGGTTTTCATGTCGTAGCCGTAGCGCATCATGATCGGCAGCGAGATCACGCCCATGGCGATGACCGAGGCCGCTACCGTGCCGGTGATGGCGCCGAGTATTGCGCCGACAATGATCACGGCATAGGCCAGGCCGCCGGGGACAGCGCCGAACAACTGACCGGTGCCCTCGAGCAGGTCTTCGGCCAGGCCGCAGCGCTCGAGAATGGCGCCCATGAAGGTGAAAAACGGAATCGACAGCAACAGGTCATTGGATAGGATGCCGAACACCCGCAGCGGCAGATTGCTCATGTATGCCGGCTCGAAATAGCCCAGCTCGATGCTGGCAAAGCCCGATATCAGGCCGAGCGCAGCCAGCGAGAAGGCCACCGGATAGCCCACCAGCATGAACACCACCAGGCCGCCGAACATCAGCGGTGCCATCCACTCCATCGGCATCAGCGGCGTCATTGCAGCGGCCTTTCATATTGCAGATCCATGTTGTGCACGCCGCGCAGATAGCCCACGCGCTTGATGATCTCCGACAGCCCTTGCAGCCACACCATGGCAAAGCCCAGCGGCAGCATCAGTTTCACCGGCCAGCGGATCAGCCCGCCGGCATTGGTCGAGCCCTCGCTGATGGTCCAGGCATCGAGAAAGAACGGCCAGGCGGTCCAGGCCAGCACCGCCATCGCCGGCAGCAGGAACAGCACGCCGCCCACGACATCGACCCACACCTGGGCGCGGGTGGAGAGCCGACCGTAGATCAGGTCGACCCGCACATGCTCGTTGCGATTGAGCGTCCAGGACGCACCCAGCATCACCATGCCGGCAAAGCAGTACCACTGGATTTCCAGCCAGGCATTCGAGCTCATGTTGATGCCGTAGCGCACGAAGGCATTGCCGGCGCTGATGGCGCAGGCCAGCAGCACCAGCCAGTTGGCGATGCGGCCAAAGCGTTCATTGATGGCGTCGATCCAGCGCGACGCGGCCAGCAGACTTTGCATGCGGCTTCCCCCGATCCTCGAGACGATGAACTCAGACTGCGCGATGTATCTCAGCGTGCGGCTATCAAAACAATGAATTCTCCCTTGTTATCAGATACTTGGCAAAGGTTTCCGTGGTGTCGCCGGGGTAAACTGCGCAGCTCTCTGCGATGCCCCGGTGCGACGCCCTGGTGCGAAGCCTGCCAGGGCCGGACAAGAGAACCCATCAGATCGAGGAGTCAGTAGCGATGTCATCAACCAGACTGCAGGGCCGAGTGGCTATCGTCACCGGTGCAGCGCAGGGCATCGGTGCCGCCTATGCGCGTGCCCTGGCCGCGGCCGGGGCCAGTGTCTGTGTCGCCGATGTGCTCGATTGCGATGCGGTGGTGAAGGACATCCGCGCCGCCGGTGGCGCGGCGATTGCCGTGCATTGCGATGTCACCCGTGCTGCCTCGGCGCGTGACATGGTGGCGGCCACGCTGGCTGCGTTCGGGCAGCTCGACATCCTGGTGAACAACGCCGGGCTGTTTGCCAGTCTGGCACTCAAGCGCTTTACCGACATCGACAGCGAGGAATGGGACAAGGTCATGGCGGTGAATGTGCGCGGGGTGTTCGAATGCACCAAGGCTGCGGCAGCGGCGATGAAGGCGCGTGGCTATGGCAAGGTCATCAACATTGCTTCGGGCACGGTGTTCAAGGGCTCGCCGATGTTGCTGCACTACGTCACCTCCAAGGGCGCGGTGGTGGCGATGAGTCGCTGCCTGGCACGTGAGCTGGGTGCCGACGGTATCCGCGTCAACACCCTCGCCCCCGGACTGGTGATGAGCGAAGGGGTGCAGGCCAACCCCGACTGGCAGGGTGCGATCGCCAGTAACAACATCGCTTCGCGTGCCATTCAGCGCGAAGCCCGGCCCGAGGACATGGTGGGCACACTGCTGTATCTGGCCTCGGCCGAGAGCGATTTCGTCACCGGCCAGGTACTGGTGGTGGATGGCGGCTCGGTGATGCATTGAAGCCTTGCGCTATCGCTATCGTTTCGCACGATTATTGATTTTCGATTCAAAATTTTTTAATTCAGGAACTTGCATATGACCAGTCATTTGCCCATGGCACTGCAGCACCCCGACGCGGCCCTGCTGGAAAAACCCGACGGCTTCAGCATCCATCTCGATCTGGCGCATGAGCGCGCCGACATCGTGCTCGGCCGGCCGCCGTTCAATGTCATCCTCATGCCGCAGCGCGACCAGCTGCGCGCTGCCTTCGAAGCGCTGGATGCACATCCCGGCGTACGCGTCATCGTGCTGCGCGCCGAGGGCGAACACTTCTCCAGTGGTGGCGACATCAAGGGCTTTCTGGCTGCCAGCCCGGAGCATGTGTCGGACCTGGCCTGGAACGTCGCGGCACCCGCACGTTGCAGCAAGCCGGTGATCGCTGCGGTGCGCGGCTATTGCTTCGGTGTCGGCTTCGAACTGTCGCTGGCCTGCGATTTCCGCATCGCCTCGGAGACAGCGCAGTTCGCGCTGCCCGAGCAAAAACTGGGGCAGATACCCGGCTCGGGCGGTTCGGCCCGGTTGCAGAAAATGGTGGGTATCGGTCGCACCAAGGACATCGTGATGCGCTCGCGCCGCATTCCGGCCAGGCAGGCGCTCGATTGGGGCATCGTGATCGATTGCGTGGCCGATGCGCAGCTGGAGCAGGTCACTGCCGCGCTGGTGGACGAACTGCGCGCCTTCTCGCCGCTGGCGCAGCGCACCGCCAAGCGTTTGCTGAATGAAACCGAAGATGCCAGCTTGAGCGTGGCGATCGAACTCGAAGGGCACAGCTACAGCCGACTGCGTACCTCGGACGATTTCCGCGAGGGGGTAGAGGCGTTCCATGCCAAGCGTGCACCAAGCTTCAAGGGCAGCTGAGCGTATGCGCATCGTTTTACTCGATGACTATCAGGATGCGGTACGCAGCCTGGCGGCGTTCGGCAAGCTCGACGGTCACACCGTGCATGTCTACAACGACACTGCCGCCGATGAGGATGCGCTGGTCGAGCGCCTGCACGAGGCCGAGGCGGTGGTGCTGGTTCGCCAGCGCACACGCCTGAGCGCAGCCTTGCTGGCGCGGCTGCCCAAGTTGAAGCTGGTGGCGCAGACCGGCGCTGCCGGCTCGCATATCGACATCGCCGCTTGCACTGCACGCGGCATCCTGGTGACGCAGACGCGCGGTGGTTCGCATTCCACCGCCGAGCTGACCTGGTTTCTCATCCTGGCCGGGTTGCGTGGGCTGGCGCCAGACGTGGAGCGCATGCGTCAGGGACACTGGCAGACCACCTTTGGTCGCGGCCTGCATGGCCGTACCCTGGGCATCTGGGGCTACGGCAAGATCGGCCGGCTGGTGGCGGGCTACGGTCGTGCCTTTGGCATGCAGGTGCAGGTGTTCGGGCGCGAGAAGTCCATCGCCGAGGCCAGTGCCGATGGCTATGCCACGGTCGATCGCGCCACGCTCATGGCCAGCTCGGATGTGGTGTCGCTGCATGTGCGACTGATCCCCGAGACGCGCGGTCTGGTGACGGCCGAGGATCTGGCGCGCATGAAGCCGGACGCACTGTGGGTCAACAGCAGCCGGGCCGAACTGGTGCAGCCGGGGGCGCTGTTGCATGCGCTGCGTGCCGGACGTCCGGGCTATGCCGCGGTGGATGTGTATGACCACGAGCCGGTGCTGGGCGCCAGCGACCCGCTGCTGGGCATGGCCAATGTGCTGTGCACGCCGCACCTGGGCTATGTCGAGCGCGACAACTACGAACAATATTTTGGCGATGCCTTTGACAACATCCTCGCCTACGCTGCCGGCGCAGCGACGCGGGTGGTGAATACCGAACTGCTGCAATCCTGAAAGTCGAGCTGTCCATGTCTTCTACTCCTTTTGCTTCTTCCGCCGCCGCTCTTAATCTCACTCCCAATCCCGCTCCCAATCCCGCCCACAGCCTGCGCGGCTGGCTGCGCCATCTGGCCGCCACTGGCCGCCTGACCCAGGCGCGTGAAGGCGTCCGTCTGGAGTACGAGCTGGCGGCCATTGC
>CAIPUP010000374.1 GCA_903868285.1 uncultured beta proteobacterium | reverse complement strand
TCGCGCCGCCTCGGCCAGCGGCGATGTGTTGCTGCATGAGGAAATCGGCAGCAACAAGGTGCTGACCATGCGCGCGGTCAAGGGCGATGCCGCAGCCGCCTTTGCCAACGCCGCCTACACCCGGCGCGAGCGCTTCAGCGTGCATCGCCAGGCCGGGGTGACGTTGGAGACACGCGGCCTGCTGGCCAGTTGGGATGCCGCGCAGCGTCGCATGCAGGTCGAGGGCGCCAGCAAGGTGCCCTTTGCCAACCGGCGCATCCTGGCGCGCATGCTGGGCCTGGATGAAGCCTCGGTCGAGATGCTGGAAGTCGATGTCGGCGGTGGCTTCGGGGTGCGCGGCGAGTTTTACCCGGAAGATTTTCTGGTGCCGTTCGCCTCGATGCAGCTGGGCCGGCCGGTGAAATGGCTGGAGACGCGCTCGGAGCATTTTCTTGCCACCAACCATGCCCGCGATGCCGAGTGCGAACTGGAAGTCGCTTGCGATGAACAAGGTCACATCCTGGCGCTGCGTGGCGAGGCCATCACCGATGTCGGCGCCTACCTGCGCACCGTCGGCCTGACGCCCTCGCGCAACATCGCCCAGGTCTGCTCCGGGCCGTATCGCATCCAGCACATCGATGTCGGCGTGACGGTGCTGCTGAGCAACAAGACCCCAACCGCCACCTATCGTGCGCCGGGGCGTTTCGAGACCGATTTTTTCCGTGAGCGGCTGTTCGATCTGGTGGCTGCCGACCTGGGCATCGAGCGCAGTGAGTTCCGTCGCCGCAATCTGGTACGCGAGAACGACATGCCCTGGCCGCTGGCGGTGGCGCTGCCGTTTGGCGATGGCAGCGAATGCGACAGCGGTGACTACAGCCAGACCCTGACCCGCTGCCTGGAGGAGTTTGACTGGGCGCACAAGAGCACGCTCAATGGCCGCTGCATCGACGGCCGCTGGCATGGCATTGCCGTTGGCTGCTACATCGAGGGCGGTGCCTCCGGGCCGCGCGAAGGTGCCAGGCTGGTGCTCGAAGCCGATGGCCGGGTGGCGGTCTACACCGGCTCGTCCTCGGTCGGACAGGGCATGGAAACCGCCTTCACCCAGATTGCCGCCGATGCGCTGCAGCTGCCGGTGTCGCGCATACGCGGCGTGTTCCATGGCTCGACCACGCTGGTGAAAGAAGGCTTTGGCACCTACAGCTCGCGCGCCACGGTGATGGGCGGCTCGGCTGTGGTCAAGGCTGCGGCGCTGCTGACGCAGTCGCTGCGCCAGGCTGCGGCAACACACTTTGGCTGCAACGCCGAGGAAGTCCGCCTGGTGGATGGCCTGTATGCGCGCTCCCAAGCCGGCGATGAAGGCAAAGCCGCACCGCGCAGCATCACCCTGGCCGAACTGGCACAGCAGGCCATCGCCGCTGGCCAGCCGCTGAGCGCCGAAGCCAGCTTCGAGAGCCGCAAGCGCACCTACAGCTACGGCGCGCATGCGGCGCATGTCGCCATCGATCCGGATACCGGCGAAACAGCGGTGCTCGACTATGTCGCGGTGGAGGATGTCGGCCGCATCATCAACCCGCTCACCCTGCATGGCCAGACCGAAGGAGCGGTGGTGCAGGGTCTGGGCGGGGTGTTCCTGGAACAGGTGGTGTACGACGACTACGGCCAGCCGCTGACCGGCTCGCTCACCGACTACGCCATGCCGCGTGCCGATCACTTCCCGGTGCTGCATGCGGTATGCCTGGAGCTCAAGCCCTCGCCCAACAACCCGCTCGGTGCCAAGGGCGCCGGTGAAGGCGGAGTCATACCCACCGGGGGCGTGATCGCCAATGCCATCAGCGCAGCGCTGGCACCGCTGGGCGTGTCGGTGCGTGACCTGCCACTGGGCGCCCACGCCTTGTGGCGACTGATCCGCGAGGCGCGCCAGGAAAACCCGTGACACCCCTCGATAGTTAATGTAAGTTATTGATTCTATTGATATTTTTGGAACAACAATGAAAACATCCCGGCCCCTGCGTTTTTGCCATGTCCTGACCTTGCTGCTGAGCGCAGTCGCAATGCTGCTGGGCACCCTGCTCCAGGCGCAGGCGCAGAGCCCGGCACAGACTGCGGCACCATCAGCCGCCGCTGGCAACGCACTGAACTGGCCGAACAAGCCAGTGCGCCTAGTGGTGACCTTCACCGCCGGTGGTGCAGCCGACTTCACTGCGCGCGGCGTGGCTGACAAGCTGTCCGATCTGTGGAAGCAGCAGGTCATCGTCGAGAACCGTATCGGCGCAGGCGGCAATATCGGCGTGGAGTCGGTGTTCCGTGCCGCACCCGACGGCTACACCCTGCTATTGGCCTCGGCCGCCAATGCCTTCAACATGGCACTCAACCCGAAGCTGCCGTTTGATCTGTACCGCGACTTCGCCCCGCTCGGCCTGGCCACCTCGACACCGATGGCGATTGCCATCAACCCGCGTCGCAGCGAACGCAATCTGCGCGAAATGGTGAGCAATATGCAGGCCGCACCCGGCAAGATTTCCTATGCCACCTGCGGCGTGGCCACCATGCATCACTTTGCGGCCGAGCTGTTCAAGTACCAGACCAAGACCTTCGCCCTGCATATTCCCTATCGCGGCTGTTCCGCCGCGGTGGTCGATACCGTGGGCGGACAGATCGATGTGGTGGTGACCTCGCTCAACACGGTGCTGTCACAGGCCAAGGCCGGCAAGCTGCGCATACTGGGTATCACGTCACGCAACCGTTCAGCCTCGGCAGCCGATGTTCCGACCTTCCGCGAAGCTGGCATCCCGGCGCTGCGTGACTATGAAGCCGACATCTACTACGGCTTCATGGCACCGGCAGCCACACCGCGTGAGGTGCTGGCTAAGATCGAAGGCGATATCAAGCGCGTGTTGGCCATGCCCGACCTGGTGCAGCGCTTCACCGGCGGCGGCCTGGAGATGCTGATCCTGGGGCCGAATGAGATGCTCAGCACCATGCGTGGTGATGCCGAGCGCTTTCGCAAGGTCATCGACTACGCCGGCATCAAGCCGGAATAAAACGTGGAATATTGCCGCCCTGACAACTGTCACACTGTGCCGCGCCGAGCGGCCATGGGCAGCCGGTAAACTTGCCTGTTATCCACTCTCGCTAACGCGCTCAGCAACGCAGCGCAACCGCTACAAGGAAAATCCTCCATGGCCAAGAAAAAAATTCTCATCGCCGGTGCCGGTATCGGTGGACTGACTGCCGCCGCATCGCTGTTGCGCAAGGGATTCGAGGTACAGGTGTTCGAGCAGGCACCCAAGCTGGGCGAGATCGGTGCTGGCATCCAGCAAAGCGCCAACTCGGTACGGGTGCTGTACGACCTCGGCCTGAAAGCGGAGCTGGAAAAAGTTGCGGTGCGGCCGCGTGACTATGAATTCCGTCGCTATGACACCGGCGAAATCCTGCATACCATTCCGTTCTCGGAGGTGCATGAAAAGAACCATGGTGCGCCCTACTACCACCTGCATCGTGCCGACATCCACCGCATCCTGGCCGACAAGGTACTGTCACTCGACCCGAACTGCATCACCCTCAATGCCAAGGCCACCGGCTTCAGCGAAGATGCCAATGGCGTCACACTGAAACTGGCCGATGGCTCGAGCGCGCATGGCGACGCCCTGGTCGGCTCGGATGGCATCAAGTCGGCCATCCGCACCCAGATCGTCGGCGAAACCAAGGCCAATTACACCGGCTATGTCGCCTGGCGTCTGACCGTGCCGCGCGAAAAACTCCCCAAGGACATCATGGAACTGGTCGGCGCGGTGTGGTGCGGGCCGAAGAACCATGCCGTGATCTACTGGCTGTGCTCGGGCAACCTGCTCAACTTTGTCGGCTGCCCGGCGCATGAGGCCTGGGAGGACGAATCCTGGAACCAGGTCCGGCCCTGGGAGGAACTCAAGACCGCCTATGCCGGCTGGCATCCCAAGGTGCAGGCCATCCTCGATGCGGTAGACCACACCCAGTGCTATCGCTGGGCGCTCAACAACCGCGCCCCGATCAACAACTGGAGCACCGCCCGCGCCACCTTGCTGGGCGATGCCGCCCATCCCACGCTGCCGTTTCTGGCCCAGGGCGCGGCCATGGCGATTGAAGACGGTGCGGTGCTGGCGCGCGCGCTCGAGGGCAGCGACTCGGTGGCCGACGGACTGCAGGTGTATCAGCGTGCACGCATGGAGCGCACCGCCAAGGTGGTTACCGAATCGACGGCGCAGGCCGGCATCTATCAGATTGCCGATGAAGCCGAAATGAAGCGCATGTTCGAGCAAAAGAACCTGGCCAAAGAGCGCTCACTCTGGCTGTACAACTACGACCCGCTGACGGTGCCGCTGCACTGAGCATTGCGGCCCTGAGGACGGCGGCACTGCGGGCCGCCACACTCGAACCCGCGGCCGGCGCTGGGCTCAGAGCAGCGCCGCAGTGGTGGCATCGAACAGCGAATCGACACTGACCGCTGCCGGAATCAAGCCCTGCTCGACCGAATACTGGATCAGCAGTTCCAGATTGCGGCGATTGTTCTCGACACCGTAGGGCAGCAAATCGGTGCTGCCGGGCTGCGGCAGACCCGCCGCGGCCTTGGACTCTTTCAGCAGCCGATGGATTTCACGCACCACGTCCGGCCGCTCGGCCGAGAGCGAGGCCTTGACCACCGCAATATGGTTGATATGCACCGCGCCGTACTTGGCCTGCCAGGCGGCGATGGCTGACTTCGGCTCGGGGATCAGACTGGCCAGGCGCGGATCGTCCAGATCCTTCTCGGTCACCACGCCGGCATCGATCTCGCCATCGAGCAGCATCTGCAGCAATTCCTTGCCGGCCGGGGCACGCGTGAAGCCAGCCGGATCAGGGCAATCGGCGACATGCGCGTCCTCATACGAAATCCACTGCACCCGCTGCAAATCGACGCCGTATTCATGCATCAGGATGCCGCGTATCCAGGCCACCGTGGTCTGCGACGAAGCGCGCACACCGATACGCTTGCCGTGCAATTCGCTCGGCTTGAGTAGGCCACGCGCCGGGTTGTAGGCGATAAACGGCTGCTGATAGCGGCCAACCACGGTGGCCGGCAACATCACCAGCGGCACCCCTTTGGCGCGCGCCTGCAGATAGGTCACGATGGCCAGCTCGCAGAAATCGAATTCCAGGTCACGCACCACCCGCTTGAACGCACGGTTAGGGGTTTTTTCATCAACAAAATCAAACGTAACCAAGGGCGAGCTGACCGCGCCCGACTTGAGTGCCTTGGCATGCGCATGATTGCCCATGAGCGAATGCAATTTCAGCGGCTGGGTAGATGTGCTCATACGGGATCTCCAATCAATGTTAGGTATTCAGTCGACGCGAGCGCCGGAGGTCTTCACCACCCGTGCCATCGCTTCATAGTCGCTGCGCACCAATTTGTCGAAGGCTTCGGGCGACAGCGGCGTCGGTTCCACCCCCTGCGCCAGCAGACGCTCGATGATCTGCGGCTGGCGCAACAACCGCCCCACTTCGCTGTTGATACGCTGAATCTGCGACTTGGGAATTTTCGCCGGTGCCAGCAAACCGAACCAGGACTCGAACTCATAACCGGGCAATCCGGCATCGGCAATGGCCGGAACGCCGGGCAGAAAACGCGATGGCTTGCGCGAAGTCACACCCAGCAACCGCACCCGGCCATCTTTCAGATAAGGCAGCGCGCCGACGTTGGGCACGATCAGCGCCTGGGTGCGACCGGCCAGCACATCGTTGGTGGCATCCTGGGTCGACTTGTACGGGATATGCATCATGTCCACGCCGGCCATGGCGGTGAAGTAGGCCATCGCCAGATGCGTCGAGCTGCCGATACCGGCCGAACTGTAGTTGTGTTTACCGGGATGGGCGCGCGCCTCGCGCAGCAGTTCGCTGACGTTGCGCACGGCAAACTGCTGGCTGCTCATCAGCACATAACTTTGCATGCCGACATTGGCCACCGCCACAAATTCGCGCAAGGGGTCGTAACCGGCATTGGCGCTGAGTAATGGCGTGACGTTATGGCTGGAGGCGGCAAAGATCAGCGTATTGCCGTCGGGCTCGGCGCGCGCCACCGCAGCCGTGCCGATGGCACCACCGGCACCCGGCCGGTTGTCGATGATGGCGGTCTGACCGAGTGCGGCACCCAGCTCGCTGTGCAAGGCCCGCAGCAAGACCTCGCGCGCACCGCCTGCGGCAAACGGCACCACGATGCGCAGCACCTTGCCGGCGTTGGGGTTGGCAGCGCTCGGGTTTGCGCTGCCGGTCGCATCCTGGCCGTGCGCTACGGCCGAACATAGCCCAAAGGAAATCAACATCGTTCCTGCGAGACGAGAGCCGGTCAGGACATTGCGCAAAGTTTTCATCAATCAATCCCATTGCCCTAGTTTTGAACCAAGTTCCAATTGTAGCGAGATGCAGCACGGCCACCTGACGCGAGAATGAACCGGGAAATTCTGAAGTCATGACCTAGATCAAGCCAAGATAACGATGTTTGCATAGTATCCCTGCATGTTCTAGGCGCTAGCGCTGACATTGGAACCCGAGACGGCAATACGCCGCCAGCGCGGTGACTAACTAACCGGACATCACGATGCCGCACGCCTTGCCACCAACCGATGTGCGGCCGACACTGTTGATTGTCGATGACAGCCCGGAGAACCTGACCGTGCTGGGCGAGCTGCTGCAAGACAGCTATACGGTGCGTGCGGCCAACTCGGGCGCGCGTGCGCTGGAACTGGCAGCGCTGCAGCCGCAGCCCGATCTGATACTGCTCGACATCATGATGCCGGACATGGATGGCTTTCAGGTGCTGGCCCGGCTGCGCGCCGATGCGCTGACCCAGGACCTGCCGGTGATCTTTGTCACCGCCATGAGCGCCGATGCCGACGAAGAACACGGACTGGCGCTGGGTGCGGCCGACTACATCACCAAGCCGATACGTCCGGCGGTGGTACTGGCGCGGGTACGCAACCAGCTGGAACTGCGACAGGCGCGTCAACAGCTCAAGCAGCAGAACGATTTTCTGGAGCAGGAAATCAATCGTCGCATGCATGACAACCAGCTGGTGCAGGACGTCAGCATCCGCGCCCTGGCGCATCTGGCCGAGACGCGCGACCTGGAGACCGGCAAACATCTGCGGCGGGTGCAGGAATATATCCGGCTGCTGGCCGAGCAGCTGCGTAGCCATCCGCGCTTTGCCGCGCACTACACCGAATTGCTGAACGTACGCTCGATCAATCTCATCGCGCAATCCGCGCCACTGCATGACATCGGCAAGGTCGGCATACCAGACGATGTATTGCTCAAGCCCGGTCAATTGTCGGCAGCGCAATGGGAGGTGATGAAAACGCATGCGCAACTGGGCGCCGAGGCAATTGCGCTAGCCCAGGCCGAGGCCACCCAGGATGGCGGCAAGCCGGTGGAATTTCTCAGTGTGGCAAAACAGATAGCGCACTGGCATCACGAACGCTGGGATGGCACGGGCTACCCGGACGGCCTGCGTGGTGACGCCATTCCGCTGCCAGCAAGACTGATGGCCATTGCCGATGTGTTCGACGCCCTCATCTCGCGTCGTGTCTACAAAGAGCCGATTGGTTTTGCCATGGCACGCGACATCATCAGTGCCAGCGCCGGCAGTCATTTTGATCCTGAGATCACCGCGGTATTCCTGGAGAACTACGACGCCCTGTGCGCCATTGCCACGCGTCACGCCGACAGCGCCGAAGACATTGCCGGCAAGCTGGAGACACGCCAGCACGGTGTCGACCCCGAAGCCAGTCCCGAAGCCAATCCCGAAGCCAATCCCGAAGCCAATCCCGAGGCGCAGCCCTGATGCCAAACAGTCGCTTCGGATTGCTGTTCGATCAGGCCGAAATCGCGATGTGGCTGCAAGACGCTAACGACGGCCAGATACTGCATGCCAATCGCGCCGCGCTGAAACAATACCGCTGCGCCACACTTGCAGCATTGCAACAGCAACCGTTGTGGTTGAGTTCGCCCGAAAAAATCGAACCAGCCAGACAGCTGTTGCGGGCCGCTGCGGCGGGTCAAGCACAACGCTTCAATTGGCTGTCTTTGCTGCCTAATGTCACCGCGAACACCGAACTGAACTTAGATGTCCTGTGGACCGATACCCGCCTCACGCCGGTGACGATCGACGGCCATACCCTGGTGCTGGCGGTGGCAGTCGACATCACGCTCAAAAAAGCCGCCGAAGAGGTGCTGGTCGACAGCGAGGGACGCTTTCGCACCCTGGTGGAACAAGCCAGCGATGGTTTTATCGTGCACACCCTGGATGGGCGCATCCTCGACGTCAATCGCCAGACCTGCCTGATGCTGGGCTATACCCGCCAGCGGCTGATCGGCATGTCGATATTCGATATCGCCACCGAACGTGATCCAGTGCAGACCCGCAATCTGTGGCAGCAACTGCTGCCGGGCGAAGCGCTCACCATGAACAGCGTGCAGCAACGCAGCGATGGCACACGCTTTCCGGTCGAGGTACGGCTGGGTAGCCTGCGCTATCGCGAACAGGATGCAGTGCTGGCCCTGGTGCGGGACATCAGCGATCGCCGCCGCACCGAAGAAGAGTTGCAACGCTATCGCGAGCGCCTGGAAGAGCTGGTGGCCGAACGCACGGCGGAAATCGCCACCCTTAACACCAGCCTGAAGCAGCGCGCACTGGAGGCCGAAGCCGCCAACCTGGCCAAGAGTGTGTTCCTGGCCAATATGAGCCATGAAATTCGCACCCCGATGAATGCCATTCTCGGGCTGGTGCATCTGATCCGGCGCGATGACCGCGACCCGCTGGAACTGGAACGCGTGGGCAAGATCTCCGAGGCCGCACGCCATCTGCTGGCCATCATCAACGACATTCTCGATCTGTCAAAAATCGAATCCGGCAAGCTGACGCTGGAGGAGCGCAGCCTGTCGCTCAAAACTCTCATCAGCAATTGCTTTGCGCTGATGGGTGATGCGGCACGCAACAAGGGATTGCAACTACTCACCGAAATCGATCCGACCCTGCCCGACATACTGCGCGGTGATCCGATGCGGCTGTCGCAGGCCCTGCTCAACTTGCTGGGCAATGCGGTGAAATTCACCGAACACGGCAACATCACCTTGCGCGTTTCGCCCGAGACCGCTTCGCCCGAGGCCGCTTCGCCCGACAACCTGTTGTTGCGCTTTGAAGTGATCGATACCGGCATTGGCATCGCTGCCGACGTGGTGCAGCGGCTATTCCAACCCTTCGAGCAGGGCGACTCCTCCACCACCCGGCGCTTTGGCGGCACCGGACTGGGGCTGGCCATTACCCGCCGACTGGCCGAACTGATGGGCGGTACGGTCGGCGTCAGCAGTACGCCCGGTGTCGGTAGCCGCTTCTGGTTCAGCGCCAGGCTGCAGCCGGCAGCACAGTCGGCGCTGGATGCGCTGCTCGCTGGTAACGGCAATGGCAACGGTAACAGC
>CAIPUP010000373.1 GCA_903868285.1 uncultured beta proteobacterium | reverse complement strand
CTGCGCAGCTCGGCGATGCGACGATCCTTCTCGGCCTGATCGATGTCGGTCATGGCCTGCACCACTTCCACCTGCCGCTCGACGCTGCCACCGAGCACGATGTCGGTGCCGCGCCCGGCCATGTTGGTGGCAATGGTCACCATCTTCGGCCGGCCAGCCTGGGCCACGATCTCGGCCTCGCGCGCATGCTGCTTGGCATTGAGCACCTGATGCGGCAAGCCGGCTTTTTTCAGCATCGTCGACAGCAGCTCGGAGTTCTCAATCGAGGTGGTACCTACCAGCACCGGCTGACCGCGGCTGTAGCAATCCTGGATGTCGCGGATGATGGCCTCGTACTTCTCCTGCACCGTGCGATAGACCTGATCGTTGTAGTCCTTGCGCACCATCGGCCGGTGAGTCGGCAGCACCACCGTTTCGAGGCCGTAGATCTCCTGGAATTCATAGGCCTCGGTGTCGGCCGTGCCGGTCATGCCGGCGAGCTTGCCGTACATGCGGAAATAGTTCTGGAAGGTGATCGAGGCCAGGGTCTGGTTTTCGCTCTGGATGTTGACACCTTCCTTGGCCTCCACCCCCTGATGCAAACCATCGGACCAGCGCCGACCCGGCATCAGGCGCCCGGTGAATTCATCCACGATCACCACTTCGCCGTCCTGCACCACGTAGTGACGATCCTTGAAGAACAGATGATGCGCACGCAGCGCCTGCGACAGCTGATGGATCAGGCTGACGAACATCGGCTCATACAGGCTGCGGCCCTCAGGCAGCAGTCCCAGCCGGCTGAGAATCTGCTCGGCATGCTCATGCCCCTGCTCGGACAGCAGGATGGTGTGGCCTTTTTCATCAACGAAGAAATCGCCCTCGGCCTCTTCGCTCTCCTGACGCTTGAGCAGCGGCGCGACCTCGTTCATGCGGTAGTAAATCTCGGTCCGATCCTCCGCCTGGCCGGAAATGATCAGCGGCGTGCGCGCCTCGTCAATCAGAATCGAGTCGACCTCATCAACGATGGCGTAGTACAGCGGGCGCTGATGGCGATCGGCCGGGCTCATCGCCATGTTGTCGCGCAGATAGTCGAAGCCGAACTCGTTGTTGGTGCCGTAAGTAATGTCGGCAGCGTAAGCGCCCTGCTTCTCGCTATGCGCCATGGTGGTGAGGTTGCAGCCAACACTCAAACCCAGAAAGCGATACAGCCGCCCCATCCATTCGGCATCGCGGCTGGCCAGGTAATCGTTGACCGTGACGATATGCACACCACGTCCGGCCAGGGCATTGAGATAGGCCGGCAGGGTGGCCACCAGGGTCTTGCCCTCGCCGGTGCGCATCTCGGCAATCTTGCCGTCATTGAGCACCATGCCACCGACCAGCTGCGCGTCAAAGTGGCGCATGTTGAGCACGCGCTTACCGGCCTCGCGCACCACGGCAAAGGCTTCGGGCAACAACTGCAGCAATACCTTGCGCTCGGCCTCGATGCGCCGATCTTGATCCACATCCGCTACGGCGCTGGCGATGCGGGCGCGGAACTCCTGGGTCTTGTCGGTGAGCTGGGCATCGGAGAGCGCCGCCATCTCGGGCTCAAGGGCATTGATGGCCTGCACCACACGCCCGTATTGCTTTAGCAGACGGTCGTTACGACTACCAAAAAGGGACTTCAGGACGCGCTGGATCATGGAGATTTTCAGTGACGCGGAGCAGACAAACGCAGCGTCCGACGATGGGGGTCTAGGAAGGGCCTGAGCAACAGTGAGGGCGACTCAGACTGAATTTCAGATCGCGTTACAGGCCAAGCTTCAGCCGGGTTTCAGCCAGTTTTCAGAACAGGCCTGAAAACGCTGAATTTTATCATGCGGCCATCGCCCCCCGGACCGGGCGAGGTCGCCCTACTTGCGACTGGCCAGTGCGGCGTTCTGCAGGAAACGCGTCGGATTCTGCGCCACGCCCTTGAAACGCACCTCGAAGTGCAGATGCGGCCCGGTGGAGCGGCCGCTATTGCCGACCTCGGCGATCTTCACCCCGCGCTTGACCAGATCACCCACCTTCACCAGCAACTTGGAGGCATGCGCGTAGCGGGTGATGAAGTCGTTGCCGTGGTCGATCTCCACCATCAGGCCATATTGCGGGTGCGTCTCGGCAGCAATCACCACCCCACCGGCTGCGGCATTGATCGTCGTTCCCACTGGCGCGATGAAATCCACCCCTTCGTGCAAGGCCTGCTGACCCGTGATGGGATCGATGCGCCAGCCAAAACTGGAGGCATTCCAGGCCCCGGCCACCGGTTGGATGGTGGGCAGAAGCTTCTTCTTCATCTTGTCGTCAAACAGACGGCTCTCCAGCGCACCGAGGTAATCGTTGCGATTGTCCATACGCCGCGACAGCGCATTCAGCTCGCGCGTCAGGTCTTCCATGGACATATCGCTCGCTGGCTGCGAGCTTGACAGCGCCCCGCCCCGACCCGGCATCTCGCCCGGGCGAATCTCCGGTGGCTTGACCCCCGACAACGCGCTCAGGCGCTCGCCCAGCGCATCCAGACGCATCAGCTGCGCCTGCAACTCACCCAGCTTGATAGCCATGGCATTGAGGTTCTGGCGCAGATAGGTTTCGCTGCGACGCGATTCCTCGGCCTGGGCCGAGACCAGCATGTCGTGCAGGAAAGGCAGCCGCACTTCCGCGGCATAGCGCGCCGACAACCAGAACAACGCCGAAGCAATCACCAGCACCGCTACTCCGGCCGCCAGCGCCGCCAGCAATAGCTGGCCGGTGCTCAGCGTCAGCGAGCGCGACTTGGACAGACGGTCAGAAACCAGAATAATATGCATCGTTACCTCGACAACCTTGATCGGCCAGCCCGGATGCGTCCTGCAGCCCTACCCCAAACCCTGGGAAAAATCCTTGAAAAATCAGAAGGTTTGGATCGTCTGTTACCACATGCCCGGAGCCTGGTCGGCCTACGCGAGCAACTGGCGCAGGCCCTGCCGCCGGGGCTGCGCAAGCACGCCACGCTAGCCAATTTCAAAAATGGAACCCTGGTGATTTTTGCCGATAACAGCGCTGTGGCTGCAAAACTGCGGCTGATGCTGACGGCCCTGGGTGACCGTCTCAAAACAAGCGGGGTGGAACATACCGGAATCAAGGTGGAGGTGCAACCGTCGGAGCCGCCACCGCCACGGCGCAACAAACAGGCAGTGATGAGCGCCTCGGGGGCCGACAGCCTGCGTCAGTTGAGCGCGCAACTCCCTGATTCCAAACTGAAAACTGTCATCGACCGCTTGGCAGACAGCGCGCCCGGCGGTGCTGTCGCCGACCGCACCAAACCCTAGCAGCGCTCAGGCCGGCTGCGCGAACAGGCGCGAGATACCTTGCGGGATGCTGTCCTGCTCGCCATAGGACACCAGTTCCCACACATCCGGGCGCAGCAACAACTCGCGTACCAGCCGGTTATTCAGGGCATGGCCGGACTTATGGGCCGAGAACGCGCCCACCAGCGGATGCCCGGCCAGATACAGATCACCGATGGCATCCAGCACCTTGTGCTTGACGAACTCGTCCTGAAAGCGCAGGCCGTCGGCATTGAGCACCCGGAACTCGTCCATGACGATGGCGTTATCCAGACTGCCACCCAGGGCCAGACCGGAGGTGCGCAGCGCCTCGACATCCTGCATGAAACCAAACGTACGGGCCCGCGCCACTTCGCGCACATAGGAGGTCTGGGCAAAATCAACACTGAGATCCTGGCCGGAGCGTGACAGCACCGGATGGTCGTACTCGATGCTGAAGCTGAGACGGAAGCCATCAAAAGGGGTCAGCCGGGCCCATTTATCACCCTCACGCACTTCCAGTTCCTTGCGCATGCGCATGAACTGCTTGGGCGCGGGCTGCTCCTCGATGCCGGCAGATTGAATCAGGAACACAAACGGCGCCGCGCTGCCATCCATGATCGGCACTTCAGGGCCGGACAGATCGATCCAGGCATTGTCGATCCCCAGGCCGGCAAAGGCCGACATCAGATGCTCGACCGTCGCCACCTTGACGCCATCCCGCTCCAGCGTGCTGCACAGGCGGGTGTCGGTGACGGTGTCAGCCCGCGCCGGCAAATCGACTGGCTCGGCCAGATCGGTACGCCGGAACACGATGCCGGTGCCGGGCTGGGCCGGACGCAGGGTCATGGCCACCTTCTCGCCGGTGTGCAGGCCAACGCCAGTCGCGCGAATCAGCGATTTGAGCGTGCGTTGCCTGAGCATCGAGAGGGGCTCCAATAAAAATGAGGGGGTAAACCTTGCTTGTTTGGACTGGCTGTCGAAGCAAGCGTGCTGCGCCAGTTGCTGCTGCCAAACTGCTGTCGCCAAACATGAATTGTTCAATGTTAACACGCACTTAGCGAACCAGACCGCACTTAGGCTGCACTGGCTCCAAGACAAATTGCAACGCAAAACGCACAACCCAGCCCAGGTAAAGCCCCAGCAAAAGCAACACCGGGTGCAACCCATAAAAAAACAGGCGGCTCCCGGCGCCGCCTGTTTTGTCACTGCCGTCGGTCGCTCCACCCGCCTTGGTCAGTCGCTGTCACAACGCGACGGGTGGAACGACTACTGGAACGAGGACTGAATTGAGAACGCGCCGAAAACGCGCTCAGTCAGCCTGCCGGCGCAGAAACGCCGGAATGTCGTACTTGTCGACACCGCTGTTGCTGAGGGCTTCGGCAGCCGAGCGGCGTTGTTCGCGATTGCTCTTGATGACACCGGCCAGGCT
>CAIPUP010000372.1 GCA_903868285.1 uncultured beta proteobacterium | reverse complement strand
TGTGGTGCGTCCGGCGCCGGGCGAGGCGGTGCTGACCAAGCATTGCTTCTCGGGCTTCATGGGTACGCATCTGGATGGCGAGCTGCGCAAGCGCGGCGTGCGCAGCATCGTGTTTGCCGGGGTGCAAAGCCATGTCTGCGTCGAGTCGACCCTGCGCGATGCCCATTCGCATGGCTACTACTGCGTGGTGGCGCAGGACTGTGTTGCCTCGCACACACCACCCGCGCATGAAGTGATGCTGGCCAATGCGCGCTTTCTGTTTGGTGAAGTCAGCGATGCAACGAGTCTGGCCGCGATCTGGAAGCGCGGTTGATCCAGCGCCGCAGCGTGCCGGGAAAATGCAGGCTGAGCCAGGCCGTCAGTCCGTACTTCAGCAGCTTGCCCAGTAACACCGCCGCCAGTACCTCCAGCAGCGGCTGACGGGTCAGGGCGCAGAACAACAGCGCCGGGGTTTGCGGCAGCGGTAGCGCGGCAACAAAAAACAGCGCGATGACGCCGTACTCGCGCACCCAGGCCAGGATCTGACGCCAGGTGTCGGAGTCGAGCATGGACGGAAACAGCTGGTACACCTGCGCCCAGCCCAGGTCATGGAACACTTCCACCAACAGCGTGGCGCCGATGGCGCTGCCAAAGGCCGACTGCAAGGTGATGCTGCGCCAGTGCCTGGGGGCCAGCAGCACCGCAGGCACCAGCATGGCGGTCACCGGCACGCTCATGCTGGCGGTCAGGCCGAAGGCCAGCAGCCCGCACAGCGAGGGCATCAGGCGCTGATTGGCCATGCCCTGCAGCAGTACCATCACCCGTTGCAGCAGGCGCTGCACGAAAGCCGTTGGTTTGAGCAGCCAGGCAGCGCGTGGTGCGCGTGCTGATTTCATGCCCGGGCTTTGTTCGTGGCATCTTGGTGCGCGATGCGTTCGCGTTGCTCGGCGCGTTCATGCCGCATCACCAGCAGTGCCGCCAGCATGCCGATCGCCGAGGCCGACAGCAGTACCCATAGCGCGGCATCCCAATTGCCGGCGGCACTGACCACGGCAGCGGTGATCGGCGGGCCGATGAAAATCCCCAGCTGGGTGATCTGTACCACCAGGCCCTGCAGGCTGCCGACTTCGGCTGGTGAACGCGCATAGCGCACCGCACCCGACAGCGCAGCGGCGGGGATGGGGCCGCAGGCCATGTTGTAGAGCACCACCAGTGCATAGCGCAGCCCGTCGGAGAGATTGCCCAGAAAGATCAATAAAAACAGTGTGCTGGTGATGAGAAAGGTGATGCTGATGAGCAAGCCGCGCGCCACCTGGCGCTGGATCAGCCAGCCACCGAAGACATTGCCGATGCAGTTGGCGCCAATGGCCAGCGCCGCCAGCAGTCCGGCATCGGCGGCCGATACGCCGCGCTCGTTGATGAGATAGGTCGGCAGCCACATCAGCATGCCGTGGTTCTGGATGGCGTACATGGCGAAGGCCAGGCCCAGCCACCAGGGCGCTGGCGTTGCCAGCGAGGCGCGGATGTCGCGCAGCGTTCGCGCCTGGCCATTGGTTAGGCTGCGGCTTAGGCTGCGGCTTAGGCTGCGGTAGTGCGGCGCCTGACTGCACAGCAGCAGCGCGGCGGCCAGTGCAGCAGCAGCCACCGCCCACCACAGTCCTTGCCAGCCCGCCAGCGGCAGCAGTGGCGCCGAGGCCAGCAAGGCCAGCGAGGCACCCAGCGGCATATAGCTGGCCCAGAAGCCGAAAGCGAGGTTGCGCCAGGCCGGTGCCACGGTGGCGGCGATCAGGGCCGGCGCCGAGACGATCAGGGCGATGAAGCCGATGCCTTCGATCATGCGTGCGCCCAGCAGCAGCCACAGCGCGCCTGGCGCTGGCATCGCCGCTCCGGGGGTAACCAGCGCGCCCAGTGCGCCGCCCAGCACCAGCAGCAACAGCGCGCCCAGGCAGCAGCGATAGGCACCGATGCGATCAGCCATGACCCCGAACAGCAGGCCGCAGCTGGCCGCCATGGCATTGAAGGTAGAGATCAGCCAGCCGCTTTGCACCAGGCTCAGGCCGAACTCGCGCTGCAATAGCGGTACCGCCGGGGCCATCTTGCCCATGGCGATACCGCCGGCATAACCGGCCAGCAGCGCAGCGGCCACCGCCAGCCAGCGCGTGTGGTCCGGCCCCGCGGTCAAGGTTGCGGCAGGCGTGGTCACCGAGACGGTCAGAGCAACACCGGCGCGCCGCAGCGCGTGGCGATTTGGCGCAGCTGTTGCACCAGCGGGTCGGGCAGTGGCACACCCTCGGCCAGTCGCTCGCGCATGGCCGCCGCTTCGGTGTCGCCTGGCACCAGCACCGGTTGTGCCGCATCACTGGGTGGCACCTGGCGCAGCGCGCCCAGCATGTCTTCCAGGTCGTGTTCGAACTCACCCGGGGCGCGGAACTGCGCCGGGTCGATCACCAGGAAGAAATGGCCGATATTCGGACGCGGATCTTCGCGCCGGCCGCGGGCGGCGCGGGTCGGTGCGTACCAGCCGCCGGCCAGCATCGAGCACAGCAGCTCCACCATGCAGGCCAGGCCATAGCCCTTGTGACTGCCCAGGGTGCGACTGCCACCGATGGGGGTGAGGCGGATGCCTTCGCGCAGCGCGGCATGGGCGTCGGTCTGTGGTTGGCCGGCAGCATTGAGCACCCAGCCCTCGGGCATGGGCTTGTCATGCATGGCTGCGAGTTTCACCTTGCCCACTGCCACGGTGGAGGTGGCCATGTCGAGATAGAACACGCCATTGCGACCGGGTGCGGCTACCGAGATCGGATTGGTGCCGAACATCGGCTCCGCGCCAAAGGTCGGCACGATGTTGGAGTTCCACACCGAGGTGAAGGACATGCCGATGA
Organism: uncultured beta proteobacterium; assembly: GCA_903868285.1. Lineage (GTDB taxonomy): Bacteria > Pseudomonadota > Gammaproteobacteria > Burkholderiales > SG8-39 > CAIPUP01. The sequence goes on along the minus strand of CAIPUP010000372.1, from coordinate 128 downwards.
AACCCGCTTCGGCCGCCAGCAGCGAATAGGCACCGGCCGCGCCGTAGTGATTGGAGTGGCGCACCGCCGAGGCGGCCAGGCCGCTGACACGACACTTGTCGATGGCCGATTGCATGGCCAGGGTGGAG
>CAIPUP010000371.1 GCA_903868285.1 uncultured beta proteobacterium | reverse complement strand
TTGCGGTGTCACGCGCTCGGCAGCGGCATGCAGCACGTCATCAACCATGGCCACGGCCCAGCTGGGTTTGTTGCGGGTCAGGGTGCAGGTGACCGTTTCACCGGGCAAGCCGCCCTTGACGAAGATGGTCTTGCCCTCATGTCGCGCCACGCCCTGACCATCATGGTCGAGCGATTCGATCTGCACCTGCAAACTCTGGAACACGCTCATGCGCCGGCAACCTGATTGCCTTCGTCGACCGGCCAGGCCGCCAGAAACTGCTGCCAATGCGGCTCTTTAGCTCGCGACAAGGTGGCGCGCACCAGATCGAATTCCGCTGCACAGCGGTCGGCATCAAACACCCCGCGCAGCAGCTGAAAGCGCGCGTACAACAGCCAGGTGTTGACGACATCGGTCTCGCAATAGTTGCGAATCTCGTCCAGCTTGCCATCCTGATAGGCCTGCCACACCTGCGAACCATCCATGCCGAGCTTGCCCGGCAGACCGATCAGCTGCGCTATTTCGTCCAGCGGCGCATAGGCCCGCGCCTGGTACATCGCCGCCAGATCCATGACGTCGGTGTGCCGGCTGTGATAGCGCGAGATGTAGTTGTTCCACTTGAACTCGCGGTCATCCTCGCCTTGGTCCCAGTAACGGGGCGCCGACACACCATGCACCATGCCGCGATAGTGCAGCACCGGCAGATCGAAACCGCCACCGTTCCACGACACCAGCGTCGGCGTGTATTTGTCGATGCCATCGAAAAAGCGCTGGATCAGCACCTTCTCGCTGTCCTGCGGCGAGCCCAGCGACCAGACGCGAAAGCCATCGCCCTCGCGCATGGCACAGGAGATCGCCACCACCCGATGCAGATGCAGCGGCAGGAAGTCGGTGTTGTGGCTGGCGCGCCGGCGCTGGAAGGCGAACTCGGCCACATCCTTGTCGCTGACGCCGGGATCGATGGCATGCAAGCGCCGCAGACCGGCGCAGTCGGGCACGGTCTCGATATCGAATACCAGGGTTGGAGTCAAGAAAAAATCTCGTAAGTTATTGATTTAATTAATAAAATACACCAGTCGAGAGATAGCGGTCGCCACGGTCGCAAATGATGGAGACGATCACGGCATCCCGCACTCCGCCCGCCACGCGCAGCGCAATGCACAGCGCGCCAGCGGCCGACACACCACCAAAGATCCCCTCCTCGCAGGCCAAGCGTCGCGCCATGGACTCGGCCTCCGCTTGCGTCACCGACTCGATGCGATCGACCCGCTTGGCATCGTAAATTTTCGGCAGATAGGCCTGCGGCCACTTGCGTATGCCGGGGATCTGCGAGCCTTCGGCCGGTTGCGCACCCACGATGCTGATCGCCGGATTGCATTCCTTGAGATAGCGCGAGACACCCATGATGGTGCCGGTGGTACCCATGCTTGAAACAAAGTGGGTGATGGTGCCGCCAGTGTCACGCCAGATTTCCGGACCAGTACCACGGTAATGCGCGAGCGGGTTATCGGGGTTGGCGAACTGATCCAGCACCCGCCCCTTGCCCTCGGCCTGCATGCGTAAGGCCAGGTCCCGCGCATGCTCCATGCCACCTTGCGCCGCCGGCGTGAGAATGAGTTGCGCGCCATAAGCGGTCATGCTGGCACGACGCTCCAGCGACAGGTTGTCCGGCATGATGAGAATCATGCGATAGCCCTTCATCGCTGCCACCATCGCCAATGCAATGCCGGTGTTACCGCTGGTGGCTTCGATCAGGGTGTCACCAGGGTGTATCTCGCCGCGCGCCTCGGCGCCAGCGATCATCGACAAGGCCGGACGATCCTTGACCGAGCCAGCCGGATTGTTGCCCTCGAGCTTGACCAGAATGCGATTGTTGCGCGCTGCGTTGTCAGCACCCGGAATACGCTGCAGTTGCACCAGCGGGGTATTGCCGACGGTCGCGTCCAGGGTCAGGGGCGGCACCGCACAAGCCGACGGTGATTGCATCAGCCGCCTGCTGCTGCGGGAGCAACCAACCCGGCACGCAGCTGTTCGACGTAGCGCGTCACGCCCTGCTCCACACTCAGCATCGGTGCGGCATAACCCACATTGCGCAGCGCGCTGATGTCGGCCTCGGTAAAGCTCTGGTACTTACCCTCGAGCTCTTTCGGAAAGGCGCGGTACTCGATGATGCCCTCGGCCTGCAGGCTGGCCAGATCCAGCGCCGGTTTGCCTGCGGCAACACGACAGGCATTGACGGTGGCGCAGGCGACGTCGTTGAAGCTCTGCGCCCGGCCGGTGCCCAGATTGAAAATACCCGACAGCTCCGGGTGATCGAGGAAGAACAGGTTGACCTTGGCCACATCCTCGACCGACACAAAGTCGCGTCGTTGCTCGCCATTGGCGTAGCCGCCACTGCCCTCGAACGGTCGCACCTTGCCCTCGGCTTGATACTGATTAAAAAAATGCCAGGCTACCGAGGCCATGCGGGCCTTGTGCTGCTCTCGCGGGCCGTAGACATTGAAATAGCGAAACCCCGCCACCTGCACATCGCCACCCAGTGCGCGTGCACGCACCACCTGGTCGAACAGAAATTTGGAGTAGCCATAGACATTGAGCGGGGACTCATGGTCGCGCGACTCACGAAACACCGTGCCACCGCCATACACCGCCGCCGAGGAGGCATAGATCAGCGGCACCTGGTCCTGCAAGCAGAAATCCAGCAGCGAGCAGGAGTAACGATAGTTGTTCTCCATCATGTAGCGACCATCGCTTTGCATGGTGTCGGAGCAAGCGCCCTGATGCAGCACGGCATCCAGTGCGCCGTCGAAGCGACCATCGCGCACCTGGTGGATAAAAGCCTCTTTGTCGAGAAAATCGCTGATCTCGCAATCCACCAGGTTGCGGAACTTGTCACCACTGGTGAGGTTGTCGACCGCAATGATGTTGCGCTCGCCTCGCGCATTCAGTGCGCGCACCAGGTTGGAACCGATGAATCCGGCAGCGCCGGTGACGACGAGATACATGATGAAATCCGCTCAGGGAGTTGATCGTTGAAGCGCTGAACACACGACAGATAAACGATGTGTAGCGAGTGAAAACTACTTGGATACAGCACCGGACAGACTGGCCAGCAATTCATCCAGCGTGGCCACTGCGGTACCTAGCTTGCCAACCACTATGCCGGCCGCATGATTGGCCATGACCATCGCCTGCTCTGCGCTGGCACCCGAAGCCATCAACACCGCCATGGCAGCAATGACCGTATCACCAGCACCACTCACATCATATACTTCGCGCGCACTGGCAGCCTGATGCGTCACACCACCATCGCGATAGAGCGACATACCTTCTTCACTGCGCGTCAGCAATAACGCGGCGATACCAAGTTTACGTCGCAGTGTCTGGGCCTTGCGTGTGAGTTCGGCCTCACCCGACCAGCCGCCAATAACCTGACGAAGCTCGGCGCGATTCGGTGTGATCACGCTGGCACCACGGTAGCGGGTGTAGTCCTCACCCTTGGGGTCAACCAGCACCGGCTTGCCGACCTTGCGAGCCAGCCGGATCATTTCGTTGATGTGGGCCAGACCACCTTTACCGTAATCGGATAGCAGTACGACATCACACTGCGTCAGCAGTTTGCGATATTGCGCCAGCTTGTCAGCCAGCACTTCGCGGCTCGGCTCACGCTCAAAGTCGATACGTAGCAACTGCTGATTGCGACCGAGTACCCGCAGCTTGACCGTAGTGGAGAGCGTGGCGTCGGTATGCAAGGTCGCACGCACACCGGCCTCGCGCATCAACTGCGCCAGCGTACGACCAGCGTCATCGCGCCCCACCACCGACAGCAATGCCACCTGTGCACCCAGGGCCGCCGCGTTACGCGCCACGTTGGCGGCGCCACCGGGCCGATCTTCGGTGCGTTCCACCCGCACCACCGGCACTGGCGCCTCGGGAGACACCCGATGCACATCGCCAAACCAGTAGCGATCGAGCATGACATCGCCCACCACCAGCAATCGCGCGCGCCGCAAGGCCTTGGGATCTAACACCAATGCCGGTGCGCTAGCAGGAGTTTTTTTCATCATCGCGGATCAATTCCGATGCCAATCAAGCGTCGGCGGGACGCGCTACCGGCCGCCCGATCGGGTGGTACTCCAAACCCTCGGCTACCACCACAGCCGGATCGTAGAGATTGCGGCCATCGATGATGACCGGGCGCTTGAGGGCGGCGCGTATGGCCGCGAAATCCGGGCTGCGGAATTCCTTCCACTCGGTGATGATGGCCAGCACATCCGCCCCTTGCAGGGCCGCCATGGGCGAATCTGCAAAGCTCAGCCCGGCAATATCCGCCATGGTCTTTTTAGCCTCAGGCATCGCTACCGGATCGTAGGCTTGGACACGCGCACCAAGCGCCACCAGATCATCGATCACCACCCGCGCCGGGGCTTCACGCATGTCATCGGTATTCGGTTTGAAGGCCAGACCCCATAACGCAATGGTGCGACCAGCCAGCGACTTGGCGTTGCCTTTTGCGTTGTTCTCACCCAACAAGGCGATCAGCTTGTCCGACAGACGATGCTTTTGAATGGCATTGGCCTCTTCCACTGCCTGCAGGATGCGCAGCGTGTGACCGGCCGACTGACCGGTACGCATCAGGGCTTGCACATCCTTGGGAAAGCAGGAGCCGCCATAGCCGGCGCCAGGATAGAGAAAGTGATAACCAATGCGTGGATCAGAGCCGATACCCTTGCGCACCTGCTCGATATCCGTGCCCAGGGTCTCTGACAAATTCGCCAGTTCATTCATGAACGAAATGCGCGTCGCCAGCATGGCATTGGCAGCGTACTTGGTCAGCTCGGCCGAACGCACATCCATCACCAGGATACGTTCATGGTTGCGCTGGAATGGCGCATACAGGGCCCGCATGGCACGCGTGGCGATGTCATCGTTGCTACCGATGACAATGCGATCGGGACGCATGAAATCATCAATCGCAGCGCCCTCTTTCAGAAACTCCGGATTGGACACCACAGCAAACTCGATATCTACACCCCGGGCCTTGAGCTCCTCGGCAATCGCGTTATGCACGCGCTCGGCAGTACCGACCGGCACGGTGGATTTGTCCACCACCACCCGGTGCGCCGGCATATGGCGACCGATGGACCGCGCTGCCGCCACCACATGCTTGAGATCGGCCGAGCCGTCTTCATCGGGTGGCGTACCGACTGCAATGAATTGCAATGCGCCGAATTCCACCGCCTGTTTGACGTCGGTGGTGAAGCTCAAACGGCCGGCAGCACGATTGCGTTGTACCAACTCGGCCAGACCAGGCTCATGAATGGGAATACCGCCTTCATTAAGGATGCGGATTTTCTCGGCATCCAGATCCAGACACATCACATGGTTGCCGACCTCGGCAAAACAAGCACCGGTAACAAGGCCGAC
>CAIPUP010000370.1 GCA_903868285.1 uncultured beta proteobacterium | reverse complement strand
CGCGCCGGTTCGCCGCCGGCCGCGGTGGAGAAACTGCGCAGTGCGATGCAGGAGGTGATGCAGTCGCCTGCGGTGGTGACGCAACTCGGGCGCGGCGGCAACCGCATCCTGCGCATGCCAGCGGCCGAGGCGCAGGCGTTCGTGAAGCGCGAGATCGATACCTGGGCGCCGGTGATCCGTCAGGCTGGAATCAGTGCCGAGTAGGGCCGGGATCGGTTCACATCGCCCCGCCGCGGCTTAGTCCACATTGTCCACATCGCCCGCGGCGGGTGGGCGTTTGCGGCCGCTGAGCATGGCGCGGGGCAGGTTCTCGCGATGGCGCAGGCTGGCGAACAGCACGCCGCAGACATGAATGGCGGCCAGGCTGAGTAGCAGATTGGCCAGGAACTCATGCAGCTCGGCCAGCCATTCCTCGCCCCAGAAACGGTCGGTGATGGACAGCCAGCCGCTGCCCGCGGCCAGCATCCCAACCGTCAGCAGCGCCACGATCATCCACGCGCCCAGCGGGTTATGCCCGATGTGGCGCGGCTCGCGCAGTGACAGCATCTGTTGCGCATAGTGCAGGGTGGTGCGCGGGTTGCGCACGAACTGCACAAAGCGCGCATGGCGGCTGCCAATCACGCCCCACACCAGTCGCAGTGCAATGACCGCCAGCGCCGTCAGGCCGGCCCACTCGTGCACCTGCTGTGCCAGCGGTTGGTCGGCCTCACTGGTGACCCAGGCCAGCAGCACCGCACTGACCAGGCTCCAGTGCAGCAGACGCACCAGCACATCCCAGACCTTGACCATGGCGGGCTGGGTCGAGGGCTGGGCATCCGGCGCTGGCACGGGCGTGTTCAAGCGCAGCTCAACCCTTGAAGTCTTTCGAGCCGATGGGTACCGGGGCGAAGGTACGCGGATGGAAGTAGGCCTCGACCCGCTCGCCACGCTCGTTCATGGCATAGACCTCATAGCAGCCGCCGTCGATCTTGATGCGGCGGATCTGCCAGCCTTTGGCGGTGAGCATGCTGCCCAGTTGTTCCTGCGTCTGCCAGCTGGCTTGCGGGCCGGCATCGCAGCTGGCTTTGCCGGTGGCCAGGACGGACTGGCTCATCGCCAGGCCCAGGGCAGAGACCACTGCGGCCGCCAGGGAAGTCAGGGAAAGTGCTTTTTTATCAGTCACTTGCATGAATTTCTCCGAAAGAGTGTTGTCAGGCAAGGACATATTGTAACTGATAATGATTCGCATTTGCAAGACATTTCTGCCGACTTGGAACCGTTGCACTGCCATACTGGTCGATGCTGGGGTCGCCTCAGATTCACCTCAGATTCACCTCAGGTGCGTTCGCCGCCTCGACCTGCATCGGCAGCTTTCAGTCGCTATGATCGCGACCGCACAAATTCAGTGTTTGGTCTGCATGCATTGCATACTGCGGCGCTGTGCCCTCTGTGCCAAGACTTTTACTTCATCAAGGATAGAACACGATGTCTCTCTGCAAGCACCCGAACACCGCCCTAGGTACGACTTCTCGCGCTTTCTGTGATCTCAAGGCCTGTGTGCGTAACGCCATGCGGGCGACTGCCGTTTTTGGCCTGGTCGCGCTGTTGCCGCTATCAGGTTCGGCCCAGGCCCAGGCCTGGCCGTCGCAAAAGCCGGTGCGGGTGGTGGCGATTTTCGGTGCCGGCGGTGCTGCCGATACGCTCGGGCGACTGGTGTCGCAAAAACTGTCCGAGGTGTTCAAGCAGCAGTTTGTGGTCGAGAACCGGGTCGGTGCTGGCGGTGTGGTCGGTACCGAGTTTGTGGCCAAGGCAGCGCCGGACGGCTACACCTTGCTGATTTCCAGCGTGGCGGCGCATGCCATTGCGCCCAGTGCCAACAAGGTCGGCTATGACCCGATCAAGAGCTTCTCGCACATCGCGCTGTTCGGTGGCCCGCCGACGGTGTTTGCGGTGCATCCCTCGGTGCCGGTGAAGGATGTGCGTGAACTGATCGCGCTGGCCAAGAGCAAGCCGGGTTCGCTGTCCTATGCCTCGCCGGGCAATGGCTCGGGCGGGCATCTGGTGGCCGAGCTGTTCAAGTATCTGACCCAGACTGACATGCAACATGTGCCGTACAAAGGCGGTGCGCCGGCCGTGGCAGATTTGCTGGGCGGTCAGGTGCCGGTAGGCGCCATCACCATCTCCACCGCTGGCGGACTGGTACGCGCTGGCAAGCTGCGCGGTCTGGCCATCTCGGCCAATAACCGTCTGCCGGAATATCCCGACCTGCCGACCTTCAAGGAACTGGGGCATGCCGAGATGGTGGCGGCCACCTGGTTCGGCTTGTCCGGTCCGGCGGGTTTGCCAGCCGACATGGTGGGGCGCCTCAACCTGGAGGTGCGCAAGGCACTGCGCGCACCGGATGTGCAGGAAAAGATCAAGCCCGAGGGCATTGAGCTGAACGATCTGGATGCGGCCGGCTACACCCGCTACATCGAGACCGAATTCAAGCGCTGGGCGCCGGTGATCGCCGCCTCGGGAATGAAGGTGAACTGAGCGCTGCGCTCAAGCACTGGCGACGCAGCGCGTCGTCACCAGGTTTTCACCGCGTCCAGAAATTCCTGACGCCGCTGACGAATCGCTTCTTTGATGTGGCTGCCGTGGGTATGCATGGCAGCCACTTCTTCGTCCAGGGTGGCCTCGGTCACGGCGAACTGAAAGCTCGATCGCTGCTGTGCCAGTGACCACCAGGCCAGCACTTCGGGTCGCGTTGCAGTCCAGACGTCCAGCAGGTTGAGGTAGTTCAGCCGCGCCACAAATGGCATGACATTGATATCGGCCAGCGTGAATTGCGCCCCCATCAGCCATGGCCCGCCATGTTCGATCAGCGATTCCTGCATCGACTTGAACAGCTTCTCGTAGGCCGCCACGGCGTACAGCACAAAGCGTGAGTCGGTGCCCTCGGCATACACCGACATGAAGCGGTCGCGCTTTTGCGGATCGCCGACATTGCGAAAGCGTGCCGCACGTTGCTGTTCGCTCATGGCCTTCATCTTTTCGCGGAACATGGCCGAGAAACTGATCTCGCGGGTGGCCTCGAAAATACCCTCGTCGATGGCCTTGCCCCACAAGCGCATGCGTGCCCGCAGCGCGGCATCGGCCGGACGCAGCGCGGGCTCGGGATAGCGGTCGTCGAGGTATTCGCAAATCAGCGTGGATTCGATGATGGCGCTGTCGTCATCCACCAGTGTCGGCACCACGCCCTTGGGATTGAGCTTGAGATAGGCCGGGTCGTATTGCTGATTCAGAAACAGATTGATGTTGTGCTCGTCCCATTGCAGACCTTTCTCGCGCAGGGTGATCAACACCTTCTGGGTGCAGATGGAATTGCCGGCTTTGTAGAGCGTGCGCATGGTGCTTCCTCAGTGTGTTTGCGATGACGTTGATGCTTATTCCAGCCCGGCGCGCCGGCCGGCCTTGATCTGTGCGCGGTGCTTCTTGCCCTCGATGCGTCGCTCCTTTGATGCGCGGGTGGGGCGGGTGGCGATGCGGCTGCGTCGTACCACGCTGGCGGCACGCACCAGCACCGCCAGCCGGGCCAGCGCTTCACTGCGATTCATGTCCTGGCTGCGATGCACTTGCGCCTTGATCACGATCACGCCGTCTTGCGTGAGGTGATGCCCCGATTGCGCCAGCAGGCGGGTCTTGATGCGATCGGGCAGGCTGGAGGCGGCGATATCAAAGCGCAGATGAATGGCGCTGGACACCTTGTTGACGTTCTGTCCGCCGGCGCCCTGGGCGCGTACCGCCGTGAGCTGCACTTCGTCATCGGCAATCAGCAGGTTGGGCGTCAGTCGGATCATGTCGGGCTGGTCGCTTTCTTTATGGCTTTTTTTATCGCAGGAGTCTTTGCTGGGCGCTTTTTGGTGGCGCGTATCTGCTGCGTCAGCCATCGCCGCTTTTCGGTCGGCTTGCATTGCTTGAGCGCATATTCAGCGCGCGATGCGCTGGAGCGATCAGCGCAAGCGATGGCCCCCAGCAGTTGCCGAGGCGGATGTGCGCGGGTGTAGCGCGCCCCCTTGCCACTGAGATGCTGGGCGTAGCGGCGCTCGACATCGGTGGTGATACCGGTATACAGACTGCCGTCGCGACACTCGATGAGATAGAGAAACCAGGACATGGCGCGCAGTGTATCGCCAAGCTGATACATTGCGGCCTGACTAAGTTACGCCCAAGCGCAACCAGGAACGCATCGAGGAGACAGCCGTGGCCAGCAAGAAACCTGACGTCAGCTTCAGTCATTTCGGTATGTGGGTGGAGAACCTGCCGCGCATGGTGCGTTTCTATACCGGACTGCTGGGCTATGTGGTGAGTGACCGTGGTCCGCTCAATACCCCGACCGGTCGTCATCCGTTTGCCTTTCTGACGCGCGATGCCGCCGAGCATCATCAGCTGGTGCTGGCCGGTGGCCGGCCGGCGAAGCTGGCCTTCAACCCCATCAATCAACTGTCGTTCCGGGTCGACAGTCTGGCCACCCTGCGTGCCTACTACGCCCGAGTCACCAGCAAGCCATATGCGGCACTGGTGAGCGATATTCATCCGGTGTGTCATGGCAATGCGTTGTCATTGTATTTTCGTGACCCGGAGGGTAATCGCATCGAGCTGTATATCGACACACCCTGGTATGTGAACCAGCCTATGCGTTTGATCCTGGATTTTTCCCTCAGCGATACTGCCTTGTGGGCGTGGGTGAAAAACGCCATGCAGGCCAAGCCGGGCTTTCAGCCGGTGGAACGCTGGCGGCGCAACCTGCAGCGGGAATTGAACGCTGCCAATCTCAAGCTCAAGCGTGAACTGGCTGCGGCGCTGGCCGGGGCGCGGCGCAAAGCCAGCGCTGCGAAAAACAGCGCTGCGAAAGCAACTCCGCGAAACGTCCGGTAACAAACTGAACGGACAAAGTGAACCGATAACGCTGGGAGGGGGAGTCATGCATTGCATCCATCATCGTTGGAACACGACGGGCCTGCGGCTGGTGTTCAACACACTCATGGTTTTTGTTGCCAGCCTCAGCCTGCCGGTGCTGGCGCAATCGGGGGCTGCATCTTCTGCCACCACTGGCGCTGGCTCGGCGGCGCAGGATTACCCCAAGGGTCAGGTGAAGTTCGTGGTCGGCTTTCCGCCCGGTGGCAGCAGTGACATCGTCACCCGGCTGCTGGCGCAGAAATTCCAGGACCGCTGGGGCAAGCCGGTGGTGGTGGAGCAAAAGGTCGGTGCCACCGGCCTCATCGCCAACGACTATGTAGTGAAGTCCGCCCCCGATGGTTTGAACATGGTGCTGCTCACCGGTGGCCATCCGGTGTCGGCGGCGATCCTGAAAAAGCTGCCCTATGATCCGGTGCGCGATTTCGCCATGGTGTCCACGGTCACCAACTACCCGATGGTGATGGGCGTGATGCCCGAGTCACCGATCAAGTCGGTAGCCGATCTGGTGGCGCGGGCCAGGGCCGAGCCGGGCAAGATCAATTTTTCGTCCGCAGGGGTGGGCAGCGCGCATCATCTGTTCGGTGAGTGGTTCAACCTCGCTGCCGGTGTGAGCATGACGCATATCCCGTTCAAGGGCGCGGCACCGGCTATCACCGAGCTGCTGGGTGGTCGCATCGATGTCATGGTCGAGACCATGACCTTCATGTCGGGGCAGGTGAAAAGCGGTCGCATACGGGCGCTGGCGGTGTCCTCGCGCGAACCTTCGGCCGAGTTACCGGGTATTCCCACCATCAATCAAACCTATCCGGAAATCGAGTTCAGTTCCTGGCTGGGGCTGGCGGTGGCGCCGGGTACACCGACGGCCATCATCGATAAACTGAACTTCGAGGTGCGGCAGGTATTGCAAATGGCCGATGTGCGCCAGCGCCTGCAGCAACTCGGTGGCGAGCCGGCAGCCTCAACGCCGGAAGAAATGCGCGTTCGTGTGGAACGCGAAGTGGCACGCTGGGTGCGCGTGGTGGATTCGAGAAAGATAGAACGGCAATGATTCTTCTGACAGGAGCAAGCGGGCCGACCGGCTCGGTGGTGCTGAAACATTTCGTGCAGGCCGGATTACAGGTGCGAGCCTTCGTGCATCGCGCCGAATCGGCCGCCAAGGTACGCGCGGCGGGTGCTGCCGAGGCCTTCATCGGTGACATCGAGCAACGCAACGACGTCACCGCCGCGATGCAGGGTGTGCAGCAGGTCTATCACGCCTGTCCGCGCTTCAGCGAACGCGAAGTGCAGATCGTGGAATGGATGATCGATGCAGCCCGGGCCAACCCCAAGTTTCGACAGTTCATCTATCACAGCGTGCTGCATGCACAGAACGATGCCATGCCGCATCACCGCGACAAGCGCATCGCCGAGTGGCGTCTGTTCGACTCGGGCCTTCCCTACACCATCTTGCAGCCGACGCAATACTTCCAGGTGTCGACACGCGACTGGAAGGGCATCGTTGCCAGCGGCGAATTCGCCACGCCCTTTGGTGCCGATCAGAAACTCTCGCTGGTGAATGTCGAGGACATTGCCGCTGCCGCCACCATCATGGCCACGCAACCGGGCTGGACCGGTGGCTGCTTCGAGCTGATGAGCGGCGACAGCTACACCCGGCATGAAATGGCGGCGCTGATGACCGAAGCGCTGCGCAAGAGTGCCGGCTGGCCGGCCGGGCGCGGGGTGCATGCGGTGGTGGAGGATGTGGCGCACTGGCGCGACCATCAGCGCAAGACCGGCGCCTTCAGCGAAACGCAGATCGCCCGCGCCGAACAGATGTTCGTGCAATACAGCGCGCATGGCCTGTCGGGTGGCAACGGCCGGGTGCTGGGCATGATTCTCGGTCGCGCCCCCAGTCGCTACGCCGACTTCATTGCGCGCATGGCGGTAGAGCGGCCGCAGGGCTGAGTGCGCAGGGCTGAGTGCAATGCGGGTGGTGGAGTGGAACCGTTGAAGGAGGCCGTGCTCAACATCTCGGCCTATCTGTTTGTTGCGCTGGACGAGCTGCCGACGCTGCGCGAACGCTGCCTGGACGAGGCGCGCGCGCGCAGGTTGTTGGGCACCATCCTGTTGGCAAACGAGGGCATCAACCTGTTTCTTGCTGGTGATGCCGATGCCGTGCGCAGCTTCGTGCAATGGCTGCGCCAGGATGTGCCCCTGGCTGCGCTAACCCCCAAGGAGAGCTGGTCGGCCAGCCAGCCGTTTCGCAAGATGCTGGTGAAGATCAAGCGCGAAATCATTCGCATGGATCAGCCCGCGATACAGCCGCATCAGGCGCGTGCGCCGGCGGTGAGCGCCGCCACCGTGAAGCGCTGGCTCGATGCCGGCCACGACGATGAGGGACGCGAAGTGGTGACGCTCGATACCCGCAACGCCTTTGAAGTGGATTACGGCAAGTTCGCCAATGCCATCGACTGGCGCATACAGCGCTTTGGCGAATTCCCGGTGGCCGCGCGCGAACACCTCGACGCGCTGCGTGGCAAGACGGTGGTGAGTTATTGCACCGGTGGCATCCGCTGCGAAAAAGCCGCCATCTACCTGCGCGAGCTCGGACTGGAGCAGGTCTATCAGCTCGACGGCGGCATCCTCAAATACTTCGAGGAAGTCGGGCAGGCGCACTACGAGGGTGGTTGCTTCGTGTTCGATGCGCGCGAGTCACTCGGGGCGGATTTGCAGCCGGTGGGGCGGGGGTAGGGCGGGTTAACTGATTGCTGCCGAAGCTTGGTTCGGCGCGGGTTGTTCAGTTCTTTGTGTTCAAGTCTGCCATCAATGCCTTGATGGTCTTGAATTTTCGACCTTTGCCCGCTTCGAGTTCAGCGCGAGCGTTGAGACTGGCTGCATTAGGGGTATTCAGGTCAAAGGGTAGGCGACTATCTTTTAATTTTAAGCAGCGTAGTCGATTCACCCGGGCATGAAATTTACACACTGAGCGCGTTTCTATAATTGTATATCGACGATTAAAAATGGAGGGCGGGAATTTAAATTAAACCAACACGGCCGGTTCCACATAGAACGATAAATATGAAAAGGATGATTG
>CAIPUP010000369.1 GCA_903868285.1 uncultured beta proteobacterium | reverse complement strand
ATCACCAGCTTCCGTCTGCCCGAGGCGCAGGCCGGTTTTGCCAACCAGTTGTCGCAGCGCTTTCCCAATCTGACGCTGGTCGACACGGCGGCCATCCTGCGTCAGGCGCAAGCGGTGGCCGATCAGCTCATCGCTGCCTTGCAATGGGTGTTTCTGTTCGCGCTCGCCGCCGGTGTGCTGGTGCTGCTGGCCGGCTTGCTCTCAACCCGCGATGAACGCCGGCATGAGGCCGCGCTGATGCGGGCGCTGGGTGCCAGCCGGCGTGTAATTGCCACCGCCCAGGGCAGCGAATTCCTGTTGATGGGTGCGCTGGCTGGCCTCCTGGCGGCCAGTGCTGCCGCAGGCATCGGATTGTTCGTGGCCGAGCGGGTGTTCCAGTTCTCGTATCAGGTGAACCTGTGGATCTGGCCGGCCGGCATGCTGCTCGGTCTGCTGTGTGCGCTGTTCAACGCCTGGACCGCCGCGCGTGCCGCGCTCTCGGCGCCACCGGCGCTGGTGCTGCGCCAGGACTGAGTGCGTCGTGGTGTTGCAGCCTGACCGAACCCGATAGTGCAGGAGTCAGCATGAGTGAACCATCCCAGCTTCCTAACCCGGAACGCACACCCTTGCAGGCCATCGGCGGCGACAGCGCGCTGCGTCTGCTGGTGCAGCACTTTTACGATCACATGGACCTCGACCCCGAGTACGCGCTGATCCGTGCGCTGCATCCGCCCACACTCGATAGCGCACGCGACAAGCTGTACTGCTTTCTGTCGGGCTGGATGGGCGGGCCGCCGCTGTATGTCGAGAAATACGGCAACCCGATGCTGCGTGCACGCCATCTGCCGTTTGCCATTGGCTCGCGCGAGCGCGACCAATGGCTGGCCTGCATGGATCAGGCGATGCGCGATCTCGGCCTGGCCGAGCCGCTGCGGCAGTCTCTCTACAATGCCTTCTATTCCACCGCCGACTGGATGCGCAACAAGCCCGGCGATCTGCCCGAGGCGATTACCAAGCTACATGGCGGATAGTCAAATTTATCAATTAAATCAATAGGTTATGCAATGACAACCGAGGTATTGCTGGTGCTGGTGCTGGGTGCGGTGGTGTTGTTGCTGGGGCTGTCGCTGGTGCTGCAGCGCGGCCTGATGCGCGAGCTGCGCAGCGAGCTGACCGAGGCACGGCGCGAGGCCCAGGACGGCGCACGCGAATCGCGCACCGAGCTGACCAGCACGCTCAATCAGTTCAGCCAGACCCTGCAACAGCAGATGGGCAGCAACACCACCACCCAGAACAGCCGCATCGATGGTTTCTCGTCGCAGCTGGCGATGCTGATCAAATCGAACGAAGAGCGTCTGGCCGAAGTGCGCAATGTGCTGGAGAACAAGCTGCGCGAACTGCAGCAGGACAACGCCACGCGGTTGGAGGAAATGCGCAAGACAGTCGACGAGCGTTTGCAAAGCACACTGGAAAAGCGTCTGGGCGAATCGTTCAGTCAGGTCAGCCAGCATCTGGAGCAGGTGCTCAAGGGCCTGGGCGAGATGAACACCCTGGCCGCCGGCGTGGGTGATCTGAAGCGGGTGCTGACCAATGTGCGCTCGCGTGGCACCTGGGGCGAAGTGCAGCTGGGCAACCTGCTGGAGCAGACCCTCACCGCCGAGCAATACGCCAGGAACGTGGCCACCCGGCCGGGCAGCCGCGAACGGGTGGAGTACGCCATCCGCCTGCCGGGCCAGGACAGCGCGCATGTGGTGTGGCTGCCGGTGGATGCCAAGTTCCCGGTCGAGGACTACGAGCGTTTGCTGGCGGCGCAGGAGCGGGCCGATGCGCCGGGCATGGAGGAGGCCGGCCGCGCCCTGGAGAACCGCATCCGGCTCGAAGCCAAAACCATTCGCGAGAAATACGTCGAGGTGCCGCACACCACCGACTTCGCCATTTTGTTTTTACCGACCGAGGGCTTGTACGCCGAGGTGCTGCGCCGGCCCGGACTGGCCGACAACCTGCAGCGTGAATTCCGTGTCTCGATCGCCGGCCCGACCACGCTATCGGCCCTGCTCAACAGCCTGCAGATGGGCTTTCGTACCCTCGCCATCGAGAAGCGCTCGGCCGAGGTGTGGCAGGTGCTGGGCGGCGTCAAGGCCGAGTTCGAACGCTTTGGCAGCGTGCTGGCCGCCACCAAGCGCCAACTGCAAACCGTGGCCAACTCCATCGACCAGGCCGAAACCCGCACCCGTCAGATGAGCCGGCAACTGCGTGCGGTGGAGGCGTTGCCGGGGGCGGGGGATGAGGCAGGGGGTGTGGGCGGGGTGGCGGGGCTGCTGGATGGGGTTGCGCCGGAGGAGGGGTGAGGGTGTGGCGCGGGCAGTGCGCGTCTGCTGCTCAGCGCAAGTACCAAGCCGAGCATGCCGGTTCAGTTGCGGTTGATTTCGAGAGTGGAGCCGTTACGCATCAAGTGATGCGCTAGCCGGTGACAGTTAGCGCAGAGGACAACAAGGTCAGCCAGTGTTGTCTTGCGAACACCCTCGGCAATCGGGTCCAGATGATGAACGTCCAGTTGCGTACTGTGCTTGATTTGATTGGTGCAATCCTTGCCCATGCAGCGGCGGCGATGAGCACGCCATCGCTGGATGCCCGACATGCTGCCTGGCTGGTGGCAGCAACCCACACCCAGTGGTTTGCCCAATTCAAGCTTGCCAAATTTTGTCAATTCGCCTAGGCTTCCCGCATGAGCACGATGAACGTTTCCCTCCCGGCGTCCTTGAAGTCCTTTGTCGACGAACAAGTGAGCCAGCGCGGCTACGGCACAAGCAGCGAATATGTGCGCGAACTGATTCGCAAAGACCAGGAGTGTCTGCAGTTGCGGAGTTTGTTGCTTGCAGGCGCTTCTTCTGCGCCTACCTCGGCGGCAACAATGGCTTACTTCGATCAATTGCGTGATCGGGTTAGTAAGGGTGCTGTGCTCAAGACGGCGGCCAAGAGCGTAAAAGCTGCGAGTACTGCCAGACCGCGAAAGTCGGCGAAGCGCCACGGCAAGGCGTGAGCAACAAGCCGGT
>CAIPUP010000368.1 GCA_903868285.1 uncultured beta proteobacterium | reverse complement strand
TTGAATTTCGCGAACTCAATCCTGCAGCGGCAGCTTTGCATCCTGTACCGCCTTGGCATAGCCGGCGATATCGCTGCGGAACTTGATGCTGAAGGCCTCGGGCGTGCTGCCGACACCTTCATAGCCCCATACCGGCAGTTTCTCTTTAACCTCGGGCAGGTTGATGCCACGCGCCAGTTCGGTCTGTATCGCGCGCAGGACAGCGATAGGCGTTCCACCCGGCGCAAAGACGCCCAGCCAGCCAGTGTGATCGAAGCCCGGCACAGTCTCGGCAACGGAAGGTACATCGGGCAGGGTGGCAGAGCGACGCGGCGCGGTGATGGCGATCAGGCGCAGCTTGCCGGCTTTGGCTGGCGCAATCACGCCAGACAGCGGCGAGAAACCAGCACCGACATCACCGGCCATCATGGCTTGATTGAGCGGGCCATCGCCCTTGTAGGGCACATGCAATAAATCAATGCCGGCGGCCGACTTGAGCAGTTCCATGGCCAGGTGCGGTGCCGAGCCAACGCCGGTCGAAGCGTAGTTCAGTGCGCCGGGTTTGGCTTTGGCCAGGGAGATCAGTTCGGGCAGGGTAGTCGCCGACAGCGCCGGGCCGGCCGTCAGCACCAGATAAGACGAGGTCAGCTGTGTGACCGGTTGCATATCCTTTTGGATATCGAACGGCAGCTTGCGGTAGATGCTGGGCGCAATGCTCAGGCCCTGGGTGGTCATCATGATGGTGTAACCATCAGCAGCCGATTTGGCCAGGGCTTCGGCGCCGATATTGCCGCCGGCCCCGGGTTTGTTGTCGACGATGACTGGCTGCTTCCAGGTTTCCGAGGCTTTCTGTCCCAGTGTTCTGGCTACGGTATCGACTGCGCCACCCGCAGGAAAGGGCACGATCAGGCGGATGGGTTTTGCCGGCCAGGTTTGTGCCCAGGCAGTTGCGTTCGCAAGTAGTGCAACGGCAAGCAGGCTTGCACATCGCAGCGGTCGCAGAAAATACTGATACATGGTTTCTCCTCCATCAAAAAGTCTGTCGTCAAGATATGCCGGGGACGACAGTCGCAGCTTGCCATGATTCTTTGCCCTTGCACCGCATTGCAGGCGTGCAGAGCTGTTTACAATGAGCGTTTATCGATTTCTCCCCGGGGCTAGCATGACAAGAATTGCCAGCGCCATCTTGCTCACTGTTTTTCTTTCGGCTTGCACAATGACCATGAACACTTCCACAGTTCCTTCCGCCGCCATTGCGGAATTCACACCCGCAGCAAAACTGCGTGCAGCCATCAATTACGGCAATGCCGTATTGGCCAAACATCATCCGGATACCGGTGAGGTAACCGGCGTATCGGTCGATCTGGCGCGCGAACTGGCGCGCCGGCTGGGTGTCGAGCTGGAGTTGCTGCCAGTGGATGCCGCCAACAAGTCGGTCGAGGCGGTCAAGAACCAGCAGGTGGACATCGCCTTCTTTGCCATTGATCCGCTGCGCGCTGCCGATACCGAGTTCACCGCGGCCTACGTCATGATTGAAGGCACCTATGTCGTGCCGCAGAGCTCCCCGATTCAACGCAACGAGGAGGTCGATCGCAGTGGCATCCGCATCGCTGTCGCAGCCAAGAGCGCCTACGATCTGTTTCTGACGCGCAATATCAAAAATGCCACCCTGGTACGCACGGTGACTTCAGGTGGCGTGACCGATATGTTTCTGGAGCAAAAACTGGAAGTGTCTGCGGGCGTGAAGCAGCAACTCGAGCTTGATATGCAGCGATTGCCAGGGCTGCGCATGCTGCCGGGACGATTCATGGAGATCAATCAGGCCATGGGCATGACCAAAGGCAAGCCGGCGGCCATCGCCTATCTGCGCAGTTTTGTGGAAGAAATGAAGGCCTCGGGTTTTGTGGCGGAGGCCCTCAAGCGCCATGGCGTCGAGGGGGTGTCAGTAGCGCCGCCGGCCGTGCGCTGATCAGCCACGACCAGGGCGCGTCAGTGACTAACGCGCTTCAGTTCTTGTCCTTGAACTCGCGCACGCTCAGGCCGAGGCCGATGACCATCAGGACGGTGATGAACAGCCCGCACAGCAGCAGGTTGATCAGGTTTTCGTCGGTGAGCAATTCCGGGTCGAGGGGGATCATGCGCTTCTCCCGAGCAAGGCCGTCAGTTTGAAATACATGCCCAGCCCGAGGATCGAGGGCACCCAGATGGCGGTGAAAATCGCCTGATCGATATCCTGTTGCACGAACCACTGGAAGGCCGAGACCAGAAACGACAGCATCACGGCCGCGAGAATGAAGTAGTCGGATTTTTTGAACATCAGCAGCGGCTCCTAAGCATTAAGTTCTGACGGTTAAGGTTGTTGGTGATCATTCGGCACAGGCCGGTGGTTGTTTTGTGGTTCGCGCTCCAGGATGGCATGACCGGCCGCGGCCAGCAGGCAGCCCAGCACCCCCAGCCCGGCAATACTGCGCAAGCTTGCGCTGCCGGTGGCCTCGGCCGTCAGGCCATCGAGCATGCCGCTGTAAGCCAAGGCCAGGGTGATAGGACAAAGCGTCAGGCTGAGGTAGCCCCATGCGATGAGTCGCTGTGCCCAGTGTGTTGTCGTGCGCATGTTCAATGGATTGCCTTGCTGCTTTGGCTATTACCGTTCCTGTTCGGTTGAGGAGCAGGCCGTCGTATCAATGGCTTCGATGTCGCGGCGCAGCATTTCTGCGCGGTAGCGGCTGCGTCAATCGTTGTAACCTTGCGCGCCCCTGACTGTCCACGGTCTCTCTTGGCTTGGTCAGATTGGGCGCAGATTTCGTTGGACTATACACACGACATTTTCAGTGAGGCAGATACGCATGAAAAATGGTGTTGTTTCGATCGTTGTTTCGATCGTTGTTTCGATGCTCGATTCGGGGCGTCGTATCCGTTCGCAGATGGCAATGCTGACACTTGCAGTGCTGGCGCTGGCCATGGGCAGCGCGCCGAGCATGGCGCAATCCTGGCCGAACAAGACAGTGAAATTCATTTTGCCGCTCGGTCCCGGTTCCGGGGCCGACATCGGCGCACGGCTGTTTGCGGATCACCTTTCGCGGCGTTGGGGCAAGCCGGTGGTGGTAGAGAACCGCCCGGGGGCCGATGGCGTTCTGGCCATCAATGCGGTGCTGGCAGCGAAAGACGATCACACGCTGCTGTGGGGGCCGTCTTCGACCTTTGTCGGTCATCCCTACACCCTGGCCAAGATTCCCTATGACATGCGCGATCTGCAGCCCGTAGCGCGCATCTCCAGCACCGTGGTCTGTCTGGTGGTGCCGACGGCGATGAAAATTGAATCGATGAAGGAGTTCATCGCTCAGGTGCGTGCCCAGCCCGGCAAGATGAACTGGACTTCCGTCACCACTGTGACCGACATCATCATGGCTGGCTATTTCAAAAATGCCGGCCTGGATATTTCCCAGATTGCCTATCGCGATCCGGTGAGTGGACTGAACGATCTGGTCGAAGGCCGTATCCACCTCTATAGCGGTGCCTGCGTGATTGCCCGTGCCCAGGTGCAGGCCGGCAAGGCCAGGATGCTGGCGGTGATGAACCGCACCCGTGGACCCGGCCTGGATTTGCCTACCGTGACCGAGGCCGGAGTGCCGGAGCTGAGCTTCGATGGTCTGGTGGGTCTGATTGCAGCGCGTGCCAGCGGACTGACCGACGCCGCACGTGATCGCATCGTTGCCGACGTCAAGGCTGTCGGTACCGATCCGGTGGTGGTGGAGCGCCTGACCGCAACCGGTCAGCTGGTGATTCCCGGTACCGGCGCAGACTTCACCGCCTCGATTGCCGAGCAATCGGCGCAGCTGGCGGTGACCGCCAAGATGCTCGATATCAGGCCGAAGCAGTAATGCATGTTGCAATCGTCGGTGGTGGCATTGGTGGTCTGAGCACGGCGCTGTATCTGCATCAGCAAGGCATCGACTGCCGGGTGTACGAGTCGGTGCCCGAGTACAAGCCGCTGGGGGTGGGCATCAACCTGTTCCCGCATGCCATGCGGCGGCTGTTCGAGCTCGGGCTGGAGGATGCAGTGCGCGAGGTTGGCGTCGAGGCCAAGGAATTCACCTTTTTCAATCAGCATGGTCAGCTGATCTATCGCGAACCCTGCGGCCGACATGCCGGCTACGACTGGCCGCATTTTTCCTTCCATCGAGCGGACTTGCACCGGGTGTTGCTGGATGCGGTGATGGCGCGACTGGGCCCGGATGCGGTGCACAACGGCCATCGTTGCAGCGGTTTCAGCCAGGACGATCAAGGCGTCACGCTGCAGTTAGATACCGCTACGACTAGTCATGCGGTGCGTGCTGATGTGGTGATTGCTTGTGACGGTTTTCATTCCGCAGTGCGCCGTCAGCTCTATCCAGAGGAAGCGCCGGCACATTTTGGCGGCATCAATCTGTGGCGTGGCGTGACCCGTGGTCAGCCGTTTTTATCTGGCGCCAGCGTCACCCGTTGCGGCGCATTGCGCCACGGCAAGCTGGTGGTCTATCCGATTCGCAACCACGCGGATGGCACCCAAACGATTAACTGGGCGGTCGAGATTCTGAAATCCGACTGGTCCGAAAACGACTGGAATAAAACGGGGCAACTGTCTGATTTTATTGACTATTTTTCAAATCGTTGCTTTCCCTGGCTGGATATCCCGAGGCTGTTTCGGGAGGCCGAATTCATTCTGGAATACCCGATGGTCGACCGCGATCCGATCCCGCGCTGGTCGTTCGGACGTGTCACGCTGCTGGGCGATGCGGCGCATCCGATGTATCCGCGTGGCGGCAACGGCGGCGCGCAATCCATTCTCGATGCCGAGTTGCTGGCCAGCCTGTTGGCGAATTGCGACGACCCGGTGCAGGCGTTGCAGGCCTATGAGGCCGAGCGTCGGCCCAAGACGCGCGACATCGTGCTGACCAATCGCAGCACGCCGCCGGATGCCATCATCGAGCGTGTCGATGCACTCACCGCCAGCCAGCCGTTTGCGCGGATTGAAGATGTCATCAGCCTGACCGAGTTACAGGGCATGTCGGAGTTGTATAAACAGGTCACCAGCATGGACCGCGCAGCCGTGAACGTTGTTCATCACTAGGCCCACAACAGGCCCCCACCAGGCCCCCACCAGGCCCCAACATTTAGGAACCATCATGTTGCAAAACCGTCGTCTTGCCCGTTATTCCAGAATCCTGGCAGCGTTGCCCTTGCTATTGCTGTGCCTGCCTTCGGGCGCTGCCGAAATCCGCGTCATGCTGACCAGTGCCTTCAGCCGTCCTTATGACGTGTTGATACCGGCCTTTGAGAAGGCCAGCGGCCACAAGGTGGTGACCAGTTATGCCCTGCCACCGGCGCTGGTGCAACGCATGGATGCGGGCGAGGCCTTTGACGTGATGATTCTTTCCTACGATGTCGAGGGCTTGATTCGTCAGGGCAAGCTGCAGCAGGGCTCGCGCACGGTGTTCGGACGCTCCGGGGTGGGTGTGGCTATCCGCAGCGGTTCGCCCAAGCCTGAATTCAACAGTGTCGAGGCGTTCAAGCGCTCCTTGTTGTCGGCAAAAACCATCGGCACCTCGGGCGAGGGAAGCAGCGGACGCTTTTTTGCCGGGTTGATCGAGCGTCTGGGCATTGCCGAGCAGGTGCGACCGAAGATCCGCTCCGGTGGGCCAGGTGAGTCGGCGCGCATGCTGGCGCGTGGCGATGTTGATTTCGTGGTGTCCGGTTTGCCGCCCTTGCTTGGTACGCCGAACATTCAGTGGCTGGGCTATATCCCGGCCGAGATTCAAAGCTGGGTGGTGTTCAGTGGTGCGTTGAATGCCAAGCTCAGCGCCGATGCCGCCGAGCCCGCACGCGCTTTGCTGCGGCATCTCACCAGCGCCGAAGCGGTGAAGCTGTATCAGGAAAACGGTATCGACCCGGTGACGCCGTAGTTTTTTAAAACGTAGTTCGATTCAGGTAAGCCAATATGTCTGTATTCAGTTCCAGCAAGAAATCTTCCGAGGAAGTGCGCGTTATCTATGTCGCGCATCCGGCCAGCGGTCTGGCGCGCTCGAATTTCCCGGTGGTGTGTCATGTGCAGGGTGATCGCATCCTGCGCACCTTGCCGTTTCATATCCCCGAGCAAGTGCGGTTGTATGAAATCGACACCCCGCGCGGCAAGTTCAAACGCAGCCGCAAGGAAGTGCAGATGGCCTTGGCCTATGCCTGGAAGCAGCGCGTGCATGCGCCAACACGTGTGCGCTATCCGATGTTGCGTAATGACTGGAGCCCGGACAACACCAACAGCCGCAACCGTGGCAGCAGTGGCTACACCCGCATCAGCTGGGATCGCGCACTGGACATCGTGGCCGATCAGTTGCGACGCACCAAGGAGAAATACGGTTCGATGGAGCCGGTGCTGGTACAGGCCGATGGTCATGGTCAGAGCGGCTATATGCAGTCGCTGCATTTCTGGGGCCATTACCTGTTCGACATGCTGCATGAGCACAAGGACTGGGGCTGGTGGACGCAGCAGGTGCGCAACCCGGACAGCTGGGAAGGCTATTACTGGGGCGCCAAGCATGTCTGGGGCTTCGATGGTTCGCTGGGTGAACCGCCGCAGGATGCGGTCTGGGATGATGTGCTGGCCAACACCGAGATGGTGATTTTTTCCGGCAACGATCCAGAGGCCACCGGCATCGGCATGTCCGGCTCGATAGCGCTCGAGATGGTCGACTGGCTGAAAAAGGCCGGCATCAAGATCATCGCCATTTCCCCCGATCTGAACTACTCGGCTGGCGTGCATGCCGACAAGTGGATACCGATCCAGCCCAACACCGATGCCGCGCTGTATCTGGCGGTAGCGCATGTCTGGATCGCTGAAGACACCTATGACAAGGCGTATATCGCCAGTCATACCCTGGGCTTCGAGGAATTCAAGGCGCATGTGCTGGGCAAGGACGACGGCGTGGAAAAAACGCCGGCCTGGGCCTCGGAGATCACCGGTATTCCGGTGGCCACCATCAAGGCGCTGGCACGCGAGTGGGCGCGCAAGCGCACCACGCTGTCGGTGTATTTCGGTGGTCCGAAGATTCGTGGCACCTTGTCCCACCTGGCGGCGCGCATGGAGGCCTATGTGCTGGCGATGCAGGGCATCGGCAAGCCTGGCCGGCAGTTTCTGCGCACTGGTGCGCCGTCGTTCTACAAAAAATGGCTGGCGCAGGTACCGCGCTATCCGGATGTCGATCGTCATGGCATCGCCATGAATCCGATGATTGAATACGCCATCGGCAAAGGGCCGAAGTCGCCGGTGTTCGTGCCGCGCACACTGGCCACTGACGCCATTCTGAAAAAGTCGGTGCATTGGCGCGGCACCACGGCAGCGCTGGCCAAGACCGAGGATCAATTCGTGCACTACCAGTTTCCGCCATCACCGGAACATCCGGGCATACGCATGGTGTGGAATGAAAATGGCAGTCAGCCTGGCAGCTGGGGCGACGGCTATCAGTGGCTGGAAGCCTTGCGTAGCCCGCAGATCGACTTCGTGCTGGGCATCCATCCCTGGATGGAAAACGACATTCCGTATTCCGATCTGATCCTGCCAGCGCAGACCAACTTCGAGCATGAAGACCTGATCACGGTGCAGCGCAGTGACATCCTGGGCATGTTCTATCAGGACCAGGCGATACAGCCGGTGGGTGAGTCCAAGAGCGACTATGAAATTCATCGCTTGATCGGCCAGCGGCTTGGCCTGGATGCGGCCTTCCCGCCGGTGGATGACTGGCTGAAAAAAGCCTATGAGGGCACCTTGTCCTTCAGTCGTGATGGCTTGAGCTGGGCTGACTTCAAGCAAAAGAAATCGGTGATCTACGACTGCCCGACGCAGGAAGAATGGATTGCCATCAAGCGCGAGCATGGTTTCTCTGCCACCGGTGGCGGTCTGCACTGGTTTGCCGAGAGCGGCAAGGGTCTGGAGACCGCCTCGGGCAAGATCGAGTTCGTGTCGCGCTGGATTGCCGAACAGGATGCCGACAACACCGAGCGTCCGCCGCTGGCGCGCTGGTTGCCGCATGCCGAGTTGCGGCACTCAGCACGCTTTACCCAATTCCCCTTGCTGGTGATGTCCAACCATCCGCGTTTTCGCTTTCATGTGCAGGGCGATGACATCGACTGGATCAAGGAACTGGGCAAGGTGCGCGCCGCCGATGGCTATGACTACGAAGCCTGCTGGATGCATCCGGATGACGCCAACCCGCGCGGCATTGCGAATGGTGACGTGGTGATGATCCATAACCAGCGCGGTGCAGTGCTGGTGGGGGCGGTGGTCACCGAGCGCATCATTCCCGGCGCGATTGGCATCGAGCACGGCGCCAAGATGGATGTCATGGAACTGGATGGCAAGCGGGTCGATCGTGGCGGCTGTATCAACCTGATCTGTCCGTTGCCGAATGAAAAGAACCCGGATGGTGAAGGCGAAATCAAGGTGCCGGAGATGAACGTCAGTGGCTTTCTGGCGCAGGCAGTGAAGATCGATCCGTCGCGCTTGCGACCGACTCCGGCCGCCTGCTGAACCATTACCCGTCGCCGCATTGAACATCGAACATCGAACAATCAGGAATTCGCATGAGCAAGAAAAGTTTCATCGTTGACGCAGAAAAATGTTCCGGCTGTGGTCTGTGCGTGGTGTCGTGCAAGGACGAACACGTTGGCAGCACCTATGCGCCGTGGAGTGCGCCGCAACCCGAGACCGGGCATTTCTGGGTCAACATCAAGGCCATCGAACGTGGTGTGCAGCCGCGGGTGCAGATGAAC
>CAIPUP010000367.1 GCA_903868285.1 uncultured beta proteobacterium | reverse complement strand
TGCGATCCCCGACCACGCGCTCAAGGCGAAGGCGATCTGGCGGCGAAACTTCAAATATGATCCCGGTGCGCATGACGCTGAATCGCACAGCGAAACCAAAATGGGAATCCACAAATGGACTCTTGTGTCAGGCGTTATCCAATAGCTCGTCGAGGATGACGAGGTCGAGGCGCAGCAAGCGCTCGGCAAGCTGGCCTGCCTTGTTCATGGTCTTTTCCTGTTCGAGCGCATTGACCAGGTCGACCGTAGAGAAGAACCGGACCTTTTTGCGGTGATGCTCCACGGCCTGCACACCGAGTGCGGTTGCAATGTGGGTCTTGCCGGTTCCCGGACCACCGATCAGCACGACATTGTCGGCACCGTTGATGAAGTCGCCACGATGCAGCTGCCGGACCAGGGCCTCGTTCACTTCGCTCGACGCAAAGTCATACCCAGCCAGATCCTTATAGGCCGGGAACCGGGCCGCCTTGATCTGATAGGCGATGGACCGGACCTCACGCTCGGCCACCTCGGCCTTGAGCAGCTGGGAGAGGATCGGCACCGCTGCCTCGAACGCTGGTGCCCCCTGTTCGATGAGATCACTGACGGCTTGGCTCATGCCATACATCTTGAGGCCGCGTAGCATGACGATCACGGCGGCACTGGCGGGATCATGACGCATGGCGCATCTCCCGCAGGTCATCATAGCGCCCGACGTTGGCGACTGGCTCCTGGCCAAGGCGCAGCTCCTGGGGTGCGTCGATTGGCGATGCTGGCGGCGCCTTGCCGTCGGTCAGCCGGTACAGGATGTTGAGCACATGGGTCTTGGTCGCCACGCCTGCCTCAAGGGCGAGCTCGACGGCGCAGAGAACCGCCTGCTCATCATGCTGCAGCACCAGCGCCAGGATCTCGGCCATCTCCCGGTCTCCTCCCGGGTGCCGCAGAAGCTGGCCCTGCAACTGCCGGAACGCATCGGGCATCTCGATGAACGGCGCCCCATTGCGCAGAGCGCCGGGCTTGCGCTGGATTACGGCCAGGTAATGCCGCCAGTCGTAGATCGTTCGCCCGGGAAGATGGTGGCCACGTTCGATGATCCGCTCATGCGCGCACAGGACCTGGCCTTCGGCCGCGATAACGATCCGCTCGGGGTAGATCCGCAGGCTCACCCGCTGGTTCGCGAACGAGGCCGGCACACTGTAGCGCGTGCGCTCGAAGGTGACGAGGCAGGTCGGCGAGACCCGCTTGCCATGCTCGACAAAGCCGTCGAAGGGGCGGCCCATTGGCATCAGGCTGGCCACCTCACCGGCATGCACATCGGCAACGGTGCCGAACAGCGCGCCATGCTGGATCTGCCCCCATTGCGCGATGCACTGTGCCTCGAGCCAGGTGTTGAGCGCCTCCATGTCCGGGAAGCCGGGCATCGCCTGCCATAACCGCCGCCGGGCATCCTGCACGTTCTTCTCGACCTGTCCCTTCTCCCACCCTGAGGCCGGGTTGCAGAACTCAGGCTCGAACAGATAATGGCTGGCCATGGCCGCAAAGCGCGCGTTGACCTGCCGGGCCTTGCCTGTGCAGATCCGGTCGACTGCCGTCTTCATGTTGTCGAAGATCCCGCGCTGCGGCACGCCGCCCAGAACCCGGAACGCCTGGGTCAACGCATCGAACAGCATCTCATGGGTCTGGAGCGGATAAGCTCGCACGATGAACGCCTTGCTGTGCGACAGCTTGGTGTGCGCTGCCTGCAGCTTGACCTGCTTGCCGGCGATGAGGGCCCAGTCCTCGCTCCAGTCGAACTGGAAAGCCTCGCCTGGCGCAAAAACCAGCGGCACG
>CAIPUP010000366.1 GCA_903868285.1 uncultured beta proteobacterium | reverse complement strand
GTTCCTGAAGTCTCTGCCAAGCCGGCTTGGCCTGGTGCTTGACATGACACTGCGCGACATCGAGCGGGTGCTGTATTTCGAAGCCTATGTCGTCACTGATGCTGGGATGACTCCGCTCAAGCCGCGCCAGCTGTTGTCCGAAGACGACTATCTGGCCAAGACCGAAGAGTTTGGTGATGACTTTCAAGCCTTGATGGGCGCGGAGGGCATTCGCGATCTGCTGCGTCAGCTCGAGTTGAACAGCGAAGTGGAAACCCTGCGCAAGGAATTGGAAGAAACCTCGTCCGAGACCAAGATCAAGAAACTTGCCAAGCGCCTGAAGGTTCTGGAGGGTTTCCAGAAATCGGGTATCAAGCCGGACTGGATGGTGCTGGAAGTGTTGCCGGTACTGCCGCCGGAATTGCGTCCGCTGGTTCCACTGGACGGTGGGCGATTCGCCACCTCCGATTTGAACGACCTGTATCGCCGCGTTATCAACCGTAACAACCGCCTCAAGCGGCTGCTTGAACTCAAGGCGCCGGAAATTATCGTGCGCAACGAAAAGCGCATGTTGCAGGAAGCGGTGGACTCCTTGCTGGATAACGGTCGCCGTGGCAAGGCTATGACTGGTGCCAACAAGCGTCCGCTGAAATCGCTGGCCGACATGATCAAGGGTAAGGGCGGGCGCTTCCGTCAGAACCTGCTTGGTAAGCGCGTGGATTACTCCGGTCGTTCGGTGATCGTCGTTGGCCCGCAACTGAAATTGCACCAGTGCGGTCTGCCAAAGAAGATGGCGCTGGAGTTGTTCAAGCCCTTCATCTTCCACAAGCTGGAAATTCAGGGTATTGCGACAACCATCAAGGCAGCCAAGAAAGAAGTTGAAGCGGAAACCCCTGTGGTTTGGGACATTCTCGAGGATGTGATTCGCGAGCATCCGGTGATGCTCAACCGCGCACCAACCTTGCATCGGCTGGGTATCCAGGCGTTCGAGCCCGTGCTGATCGAGGGCAAGGCCATTCAGTTGCACCCGCTGGTTTGCGCCGCCTTCAATGCTGACTTTGATGGTGACCAGATGGCGGTACACGTGCCGCTTTCTCTGGAAGCACAAATGGAAGCCCGCACGCTGATGCTGGCTTCGAACAACATACTTTCCCCGGCTAACGGTGACCCGATCATCGTACCGTCGCAGGACATCGTGTTGGGTCTGTATTACGCGACCCGAGAGCGCATCAATGCGCGCGGCGAGGGAATGGCATTTGCTGATCTGGGCGAAGTTTCGCGCGCCTATGAGTCAGGCAAGGTGGAGCTACATGCATCGGTGATGGTGCGTATTCGTGAGCAGATGTTTGATCGTGACGGC
Source organism: uncultured beta proteobacterium (assembly GCA_903868285.1). GTDB lineage: Bacteria > Pseudomonadota > Gammaproteobacteria > Burkholderiales > SG8-39 > CAIPUP01. Next base: position 2,856 of record CAIPUP010000366.1, on the reverse strand, counting down.
AACCGTTATGAAAAAACCACGCGCTATCGCACGACTGTTGGCCGTGCTTTGCTGTCAGAAATTTTGCCCGCCGGGCTGACCTTTGAATTGATTAACAAGGCGTTGAAAAAGAAGGAAATTTCGCGCTTGATCAATGCAGCCTTCCGTCGTTGCGGCTTGCGCGAAACCGTAATTTTCGCTGACAAGTTGATGCAGTCTGGCTTTACCTTCGCGACCCGTGCCGGCATCTCCATCTGTGTTGGGGACATGCTAATTCCCAATCTGAAGCATGAACTGATCGCAACGGCTGAAGACGAGGTAAAGGAAATCGAACAGCAGTACACCTCCGGCCTGGTAACGGTCGGGGAGCGCTACAACAAAGTGGTCGATATCTGGGGGCGCACTGGTGATCAGGTCGGCAAGGCCATGATGGAGCAGTTGTCCCATGAGGAAGTGACCAACCGCAATGGTGAAACGGTTCGGCAGGAGTCTTTCAATTCCATCTACATGATGGCTGACTCTGGCGCTCGTGGTTCGGCAGCGCAGATTCGCCAGTTGGCGGGTATGCGTGGCCTGATGGCCAAGCCGGATGGCTCCATCATCGAGACACCGATCACAGCGAATTTTCGCGAGGGCCTTAACGTACTCCAGTACTTTATCTCGACCCACGGTGCGCGTAAGGGCCTGGCTGATACAGCGCTGAAAACCGCGAACTCTGGATATCTAACGCGTCGTCTGGTGGATGTTACGCAGGATCTGGTAGTCACCGAAGATGATTGCGGCACCGAAAACGGCGTGGCCATGAAGGCCTTGGTCGAAGGTGGTGAGGTGGTCGAAGCCTTGCGCGAACGGATTCTTGGGCGCGTCACGGTGGCGGAAGTACTTCACCCGGAAACGCAGGAAGTGTTGTTCAACGCTGGTGAGTTGTTGGGTGAAGAAGATGTTGAGCGCATCGAGGCTTTGGGTGTAGATGAAGTTCGGGTCCGCACTCCGCTAACCTGCGATACGCGCTGGGGATTGTGTGCTAAGTGTTACGGCCGTGATTTGGGTCGTGGCTCTCTGGTCAACGTGGGAGAGGCAATCGGCGTCATCGCAGCGCAGTCGATCGGTGAACCGGGAACCCAGCTAACCATGCGCACCTTCCATATCGGTGGCGCCGCGTCGCGTACGGCAGTGGCAAGCCAGGTTGATGCGAAGTCCAACGGTATTGCGCGCTTCTCGCCGCAAATGCGCTACGTCACCAGCCCCAAGGGCGAGAAAGTGGTGATCTCACGTACTGGCGAAGTTTTGGTTACGGATGACAACGGTCGTGAACGTGAGCGCCACAAGGTGCCGTATGGTGCGACTCTGTTGCCAGATGATGGACAGGCGGTCAAGAATGGTCAAATTCTCGCTACTTGGGATCCGCATACACGTCCGATCGTCAGCGAGTACGCTGGAACCATCCGCTTTGAAAATGTCGAAGAGGGTGCAACCGTCGCCAAGCAAATCGACGACATCACCGGACTTTCGACTTTGGTGGTTATCGATCCGAAGCGCCGTGGGACTGCTGCAAATAAAGGCATGCGTCCGCAAATGAAGCTTTTGAACGATGCTGGCGAGGAAATCAAGATTGCTGGCACGGATCATTCGGTCAATATCACTTTCCAGGTCGGCTCCCTGATTACCGTCAAGGACGGTCAGAAAGTTGCGGTTGGTGAAGTGATGGCGCGTATTCCGCAAGAAACCTCCAAAACACGTGACATCACTGGAGGCTTACCGCGTGTTGCTGAATTGTTCGAGGCACGCTCTCCGAAGGATGCCGGCATGCTGGCCGAGGTCACGGGAACAGTGTCGTTTGGCAAAGACACCAAGGGCAAGCAGCGTTTGGTGATCACCGACATGGATAGTCAGTCGCATGAGTTCCTGATACCGAAAGACAAGCATGTCATGGTGCATGATGGTCAGGTAGTCAACAAGGGCGAGATTATTGTTGACGGCCCGGCAGAGCCGCATGACATCCTGCGCCTGCAGGGTGTAGAGGCCTTGGCGCGGTACATCATTGACGAGGTGCAGGACGTTTACCGACTGCAGGGCGTACGTATCAACGACAAGCATATCGAAGTGATCGTCCGGCAGATGTTGCGCCGCGTACAGATCGATGAGCCAGGTGATACCCGCTTCATCGTTGGTGAGCAGGTCGAGCGTGCGGATGTCTTGGTCGAGAATGAAAAAGTTGAGGCTGAAGGCAGGCGTCAGGCCACGTACAGCTACATGCTGCTGGGCATTACCAAGGCTTCGTTGTCGACCGACTCTTTCATCTCCGCGGCGTCTTTCCAGGAGACTACGCGTGTGCTGACCGAAGCTGCCATCATGGGTAAGCGAGACGAATTGCGCGGCCTGAAAGAAAACGTAATCGTAGGCCGCCTGATTCCGGCTGGCACCGGTCTTGCCTATCATCAGGCTCGCAAAACACCACCGCCGCAGAGTTTGTTCGAGGAAGTGACAGTCGAAGCTGACGATACGGCTGGCACGGCGGAGGAGACAGTTGCTGATGCTTGAGCAGCATTGATATGTAGGTGTGAGACGGGGCGATTCCATCGCCCCGTTTTTTTTGCTTCGACGCCCGGAACACTAAGTCAATGAACAACCTGGCTATCTGGATACGTTTGATTGGGTTATCTGCGGCCTGGGGTATGGCTTTCTTGTTTATTCGGATCGCAGTGCCGGAATTAGGCCCAATCTGGTTGGTGGAGATGCGGGTCTTGATCGCCGGCTGCATCTTGCTAGCTTGGATCATGTACCGTGGTCAACATCTGCGCTTACGTCAACATGCATTGCTGTATCTCAAGCTCGGTGCGTTGAATTCCGCGTTCCCCTTCATGCTGGTTGCGTGGG
>CAIPUP010000365.1 GCA_903868285.1 uncultured beta proteobacterium | reverse complement strand
CCTGGCGGTCATTCTGGGTACGGTGGTGGCATTTCTGTTCGTACAAAGCCGCTGGATCGAGGTCAGCTTCTTCCCCTATGCGGTGTTGTTGCAGGTAACGCCGATCGTCGCCATTGCGCCCTTGATCATCATCTGGGTCAAAGATCCAACCGCGGCACTGCTGGTATGTGCCACCATCGTGGCGCTGTTCCCCATTATCTCCAACACCACTCTGGGCCTGCGCAGCGTCAACCCGGGCCTGGTGAATTTGTTTCGCATGAATAAGGCCTCGCGCTGGCAGACCCTGATACGCCTTCGCATTCCGTCGGCGGCACCGTACTTTTTTGGCGGGCTGCGTATTTCCTCGGGGCTGGCCTTGATCGGTGCGGTGGTGGCGGAGTTCGTTGCCGGTACCGGCGGTACCTCGGCCGGTCTGGCCTATCAGATTCTGCAGGCCGGTTTTCAACTGAACATTCCGCGCCTGTTTGCCGCGCTCGGGCTGATCACTGTCACCGGCGTGTTGTTGTTTCTGCTCATGGTGTGGTTGTCCAAGCTCGCGCTGGGCGGCTGGCATGAGAGTGAAGTGGCACAGGAGAGCTAGCGCATGTTGATTCGTAATGCCACCGCCATCATGACCGGACGTTCCGGCCACGGCAGCGAACTGGCGCGGGCCGAGGGCGGTGATCTGCGCATCGATGCCGCAGGTCGTATTGCTGCCATAGGCCGGCTGCAGCCCGAGCCCGGCGAGCGGGTGCTCGACGCCACCGACTGCGTCATCTATCCGGGCTGGGTCAATACCCACCATCACCTGATCCAGTCGCTGCAAAAGGGTGTGCCGGCTGGCATTAATTTGCCCTTGCTGGGCTGGCTGGATGCGGTGCCCTATAAGCTGCGCGGCAAGTTCGATGCCGAGTTGCTGTCGCTGGCGGCCGAGATCGGCATGGTCGAGCTGATGCTCTCGGGCTGTACCACCATTGCCGATCATCACTATGTCTACTGGCCCGGCATGGGCTATGACCCGGCGCAAGTGTTGTTCGACATGGCCCAGCGGCTGGGCGTGCGCTTTGTGCTGTGTCGCGGTGGTGCCACGCAGCAGCGCGCCTTCGAGCTGGAAGATCCCAACGCACTGCCGCCCGAGACGCTCGAGGGCATCATCCAGGACGTCGAGCGCCTGGTGCATCGCTATCACGATGCCGGAGCCGAGTCGATGCGGCGCATCGTGCTGGCACCCTCGACACCGAACTGGTCGCTGCATGTGGATGAGTTGCGTCCCACCGCCGCCGCGGCACGGCGGCTGGGCATCCGGCTGCATAGCCACCTGTCCGAGACCGCCGATTACGTCAGCTTCTGCCGCGAGAAGTTCAATCGCAAGCCGGTGGAATTCGTCGCCGATCACGACTGGCTGGGCAGCGATGTCTGGTTTGCCCACATGGTGCATCTGTCGCCCTCGGAGATCGCCATGCTGGCCGAAACCGGCACCGGCACGGCGCATTGCCCGGCCTCGAACTGTCGCCTGGGCAGTGGCGTGGCGCCGGCGCCGGCACTGGCGCGGGCCGGTGCGCCGGTGTCGATCGGCGTCGATGGCGCGGCCTCGAATGAGGCGGCCGATTCGCTCTCAGAGGTGCATACCTGTTGGTACACCCACCGCGCGGTGGGTGGTGCCGATGCGGTCACGGTCGAGGATGTGATCCACTGGGGCACACAGGGTGGGGCGCGGGTGCTGGGCATTGACAACATCGGCAGCATCGAATGCGGTCGCGCGGCCGACCTGGCGGTGTATGCGCTGGATCAGCCGCGCTATGCCGGACTGCATGATCCGGCCATCGGTCCTGTGGCCAGCGGTGGGCGGGCGCGCTTGCGCTGGCTGACGGTGCAGGGCCGGGTGGTGGTCGAGGATGACGCCATTCCCGGTCTGGACATGTCGGATCTGATGGCCCGGGCGCGCCGCGCCGTGGTCCGACTAAACGCTTAAAAAAATTAATAAAATCAATAACTTATGACATTACTTCGAGGGCTGTTTCGGTCCCGCCCGGCCGCTCTGCAATTTGGCTTGCTGTTAGGCCTGTCGATGCTGTTGCCCTGGCTGATGCTGCCCGACGCAGCCCGGGCCCAGGGCCAGAGCAGTGCGCCGCCGCGTGCACTGGAGAAGCTGGTCTTTGGCACCAACTGGTACGCCCAGGCCGAACACGGTGGCTTCTACCAGGCCCAGGCCGAGGGCATCTACCGGCAACATGGCCTGGAGGTCGAGATCCGCATGGGCGGGCCGCAGATCAACGGCCTGCAGCTGCTGCTGGCGCGGCAGATGGATGTGTTCATGGGCTTCGATTTCCAGACCGTCAAGGCGTTGGAGCAGGACCTGCCGGTGGTCACCATTGCCGCCAGTTTCCAGAAAGATCCGGTGGTGCTGATCGCCCATCCGGGGGTCAATCGCATCGAGGATCTCAAGGGCCGGCCGATCGCCATCGGCTCGGCCAGCTACAACACCTTCTGGCCCTGGCTGCGCACACGCTATGGCTTCGACGATGCACAGATCCGCCCCTATGGTTTCAGTGTGCAGCCCTTCATCGCCGACAAGACGCTGTCGCAGCAGGGCTATGCCACCTCCGAGCCGTACTCGGTCGAGAAGGCTGGCGTCAAACCGGTGCTGTTCCTGCTGGGCGATCTGGGCTATCCGCCCTATGCCCAGACCATCGTGGTGACCCGCGACACGCTGGCGCGCCGGCGTGATGCGCTGTTGCGCTTTGTGCAGGCCAGCGCCGAGGGCTGGAAGCGTTACTTCGCCGATCCGCGTCCCGGCAATGCCATGATCATGCAGGCCAATCCGCAGATGGAAGCCGGGCTGATGGCGCATGGCCTGCGCAAGATGCGCGAGTACGGTCTGGTCACCGGTGGTGATGCCGCACGCCTGGGCATCATGACCATGACCGAGGAGCGCTGGCGCCAGACTTGCGCCTTTATCAGCGAGGGCCGACTGGTCGATGCCAAGGTCGACTGCCGGCGTGCCTACGATCTGAGCGTGGTGAAGGCGCTGCGGGTATTGCCCTGAGCCGGAACTTCGACTTCCCCAGCACGTGTTTTCCGGGAGAACCCACATGACGCAAGTCCATGCAGCACATTCCCTCAACCCCGCCACGCGCGGCATCCATCATCTGGCGCTGAACACCGAGGACATGCAGGCCACAACCGACTTTTATGTGCGGGTGGTCGGCATGCCCCTGGTGCATGCCATGAAAGTTCCCGCCGGTCTGGGTACCGGGCCCGGCAATCGCGGTAATCCGCCGTATGAATGCCTGCGGCATTATTTTTTCGACATGGGCAATGATTCGCTGCTGGCGTTTTTCGAGATGCCGCGTGGTGCCGAGCCGCAGGCCCGGCGCGATGCTATCGCCGGCATTCAGCATTGCGCCTTTTGTGTCACACCTGACGGACTGCAGGCGCTGATGCAACGCTTGCACGCCAATAACGTGGAGTTCCAGGGTCCGATCGATATTCTTCCCGGACTGCAGTCGATTTATTTTTTCGACCCGAATGGCATACGCCTTGAAGCCTGCATGCAGCCCGAGGCTGGATCGCAGCCGGGCGTGGTGCACAGTGTGCTGCAGGACAAGGCCACGGCGATGCAGGAGTTGAGTACGCTGGGCGCCGATGCCGCCTGGCTGGCGCGGATCACTGCCAACCTTGCCTGAGCGCCGATGACTGCAAACGCCGGTTCGCCGCCGGGTCATCCAACAGTGCGTTCGCAACAGCCAGCGGCACCCATGCTGCCCGCGCTGCCGGAGTTGCGCTTTGCGCAAGTACCGTCCGCGTCACGCCAGCACTATCAGGGTGACCGGCTGTGTTACATGCAGTCCGGCCCAGAGCAGGCCCCTGCTTTGCTCATGCTGCATGGCCTGGGCGGCAACAGCATGCATTGGCGCTATCAATATGCGGCATTGGCTGATCGCATGCGGGTGATCGGCTGGAATGCCCCGGGTTACCTGCTGAGCGATAACCTGGTGGTTGAATCTCCCCGTGGTGAGGACTATGCCCGCGCGGTGATCGATCTGGCCGATGCGCTGGGTCTGTCGCAGTTCTATCTGCTGGGTAATTCGTTTGGTTCGGCAGTGGCGCAGTGCGTTGCCGCCTTCTATCCGCAGCGGGTATTGAAGATGGCGCTCACTGGCACCGGTATCGGGCAGCGCAGCCTGTCGGATGCGCGCAAGCGCTATCTGATGGGACGGGCCGAGGGCATACGCAAGGGTAGTTTCCAGTATGGCGATGCCGATATCAGTCATCTCATCGGCTCGGCCGCCGATCCGGCCTGCGTGCCGCTGATACGCGAAACACTGCGCGCCACCAATGCCGAAGGTATGTTGCGCTCGGTGCGCTTTCGCGCCAGCGATTTGTATACGCCCGATCTGGCGGCGGCCATGCGCATGCCGGTGTTGTTGCTGCAAGGTGATGAAGATCGGGTCAATGCGGCGTTGGAAAATGCCGACCTGTTACTGCCAGTGCTGCCGGATGCGCAGATGGAAATCCTGCCCGGGCTTGGTCATCTGCCCGAGATCGAAGCCCCTATGCAGGTCAATGCCCTGTTGCGCAGGTTCTACGCCGTCTGAGCGCGGCTCAGGCTGCGGTTCAGGCCGCGGTTCAGACCGTGGTTCAGGACGCAGGTCGGGGTTCGGACCGGGGTTCGGACCATTGTTCGGCCCATTGCATGGCCCACTGATCAAACGCATTGGCCGTCATCGGACGCGCGATCAGATAGCCCTGGACCAGATCACAGCCCAGTCCGGCCAGCATGTCCCATTCCTTGCGCGTCTCCACCCCTTCGGCCACGGTGGTCATGCCCAGCTTGCGGGCAATGTCCAGACTGGCTTCGAGGATGGCCAGCGGTTCTTCACGTGTCATGGCACCGCGTACGAACATCTGGTCGACCTTCATTTCGCTGAAGGGGATGCGCGCCAGTTGCTGCATCGACGAGTAGCCAGTACCGAAGTCGTCGATTGACAGACCAAAGCCACGCATGCGCAGACGCGCCAGATTGGCCAACAGCGTCGAGGCACTGTTGGTGGCGGCACTCTCGGTCACTTCAATCACCAGGTGCGCTGGCGCGATGCCATGACGAACGACGATCTCATGAATGCGATCGGCGGCTTCCGGATCGTCCAGGGTGGAGGGCGAGACATTCACCGACACCGAAATGAGCCGGCCCGCAGCCAGCCAGGGTGCCAGGTCGCGACACACTTGATCCAGCATCTGCCAGGTCAGGGCGGGCATCAGGCCGGATTGTTCGGCCAGGGGAATGAAATGTCCGGCCGAGAGCAGCCCGAACTCGGGATGCTTCCAGCGCGCCAGCGCTTCGGCGCCGCGCAATTGATGATCACGCAGCGCCACCTTGGGCTGATACAGCGCGAGTAACCGACCCTCATTCAGGCCGGAGCGCAGTTGCGCGGCATCCATGAGCGGTACTCGCTGCGCATGCTCCGGCGGCTGTGGTTTTTCTCGCGCCTGCTGTTGTGCCTGCGCCAGCAGGCTTTCGATGGCTGGTCGGGAAATGGGTTTGGCGATACTGCCCAACAGGTTGACACCGCTGTCGCGCGCCATGGTCTCGACCGCACGCAGCACTGCAGGCTCCATGGCCGAGGTGACGATGACCGCTTTCACACGATCGGTATCACCCAGGCGACGCAGGAATTCCACGCCGTCCATGCCGGTCATATTGAGATCGCACAGCGCCAGATCGCAGCCGGCGGTGTGATCGAGCAGGCCGATCGCAGCATGACCATCGGCCGCCTCCAGCACTTGCTGCGCGCCCATGCCCTGCAGCAGTATCACCGCCAGACGGCGGGAAATCGGATCATCCTCCAGTACCAACACCCGATCCAATGCATGCCCCATGCTGCGAACGACTCCTGACTCAGACAATGTTGTGCGGCGCAGCGCTGTCGTGCTGTGGCGCTGACTGCAGTTGTTGCATCAGCTGCCCGAACACCTGTTCCAGTCGCGCCACCGCAGCCTGCGCTGCCTGTGGCGCATCCTGGGTTGCATCGCGATGTATTTCCCGTGAAAGCAGTGCCGCAGCATCCATCGACATGGTGCTGAATGAACCGGCCAGAGTATGCGCCACTCGCGATAGCCGCTGCATATCGAGGCTGGCGCTGGCCTGACGCAGTTCTTCCATCCGCGCCGGCTGCGTATCAAGGAATAGCCTGAGCATGTCCTGCAGCAGTTCCTGTCGTCCGCCAACACGTGCCAGTAGCGCTTGGGCATCAAACATCGCCGGCGCGGGCAGCACCGGCAAGGGCTGCCCGCTGTCCGGCATGCCGTGCTGTGCAGATTCGCTGGTTATTGTCCCGCTGCGTATCGTGCCGCTGCTTATTGCCCCGCTGCCTGCCGCACCTGGCGCGCTCTGCCCGCTGGCGGGTGTGGCGGCAGATTGCGCTGCCGCCTGTGGCAGCCAGCGCTGCAACATTTCGTGCAGGGCCTGTGGATCAATCGGCTTGGACAGATAGTCGTCCATGCCCGCTGCCAGAAAGCGCTTGCGATCGCCTTGCATGGCATGGGCCGTGAGAGCGACGATCGG
>CAIPUP010000364.1 GCA_903868285.1 uncultured beta proteobacterium | reverse complement strand
GCCGCCCTGGTCCTGGCCACGCTCTCATCAGCGCAAGATCGCTATCCGTCCAAGCCGGTGCAGATCATCGCTCCGGTCTCGGCCGGCAGCGCAGTCGACATCATCAGCCGCATCTACGCCGAGCGTCTGTCCAAGCGTCTGGGTCAGCAGTTCCTGGTGATCAACCGCCAGGGCGCGGGTGGCACCATCGCCGCAGCAGCAGTGGCCAAAGCGCCAGCCGATGGCTACACCCTGTTCATGGCCAACTCGCAGCACTCGGTCAATCCGGCGCTGTATGACAACCTGCCCTACGACTCGCTCAAGGATTTCGCCGGCGTGGCCTTGCTGGCCGAGTCGCCGTCCTTCGTAGTGGTTTCACCGCAACTGGGCGTGAAGTCGCTGGCCGAGTTCATCGCCCTGGCTCGCCAGAAGCCCGGCAGCATCAACTATGGCTCGGCCGGCATTGGCTCAGCCACACACATGGCCGGCGCCTACTTTGCCAAGCGCGCCGGTATCCAGATGGTGCACATCCCCTACAAGGTCTCAGCTGACATCACCGCCGATCTGATGGGCGGTCGCATCCAGGCCAACTTTGTGCCACCGGCATTCCAGCTGCCGCAGATTCGTGATGGCAAGCTGCAGGTGCTGGCCACCTCCGCTGCCGAACCAATGCGCAGCCCGCTGGAAGTACCCACCGTAGCCAGCGCCGCCGGCGCTGCCAGCGGACTGAGCGGCTATGAGTACGCCACCTGGTACGGCTTTCTTGCCCCGGCGCGCACCCCGGCGCCAGTGATGGAACTGCTGGCCAGGAGCATCCGTGAGGCGGCCGACGAACCCGAAGTGCGCGAGCGCTATCAAACCCTCGGCCTGAGCTCGCGCATTCGCACCCTGCGCGACTTCGACGACTATCTGCGCGCCGACATGGAACGTCTGGTGCCCTTGGCCAGGGAGTCGGGGGCCAAGGCCAACTAGCATCATAAGTTATTGTTTTTATTGTGTTTTCTGGAAGGCATCCCTGTCGCATTCTCGGTCTGGATTTCACCTCGGCACCACGCCGCGCCAAGCCCATCACCGTCGCGCATGGCGTGCTCGATGCCTCGGGCTGCCTGTGCATCGAGCAAGTCGAGGCGCTAACCGATTTCGCCGCCTTCGAGGCCGTGCTGCAACGCCCCGGCCCGTGGTTGGGCGGCTTCGACTTTCCCTTTGGTCTGCCGCGTGAAGCGGTGACCGATCTGGCATTGCCGACGCGCTGGGATGCCCTGGTGCGCCACTGCAACAGCCTGGGCAAGCCGGGCTTACGCGCCCTGCTCGATGGCCATCGTCAGGCGCGGCCGATGGGCAATCGCTACGCCCATCGCGCCACCGACCGACCGGCTGGCTCGCACAGTCCGCTCAAACTGGTCAATCCGCCGGTAGGCCTGATGTTTCTCGAAGGCGCGCCACGGCTGCTGGCCGCCGGCTGCGATGTCCCCGGTCTGCATGCCGGCGACCCGACGCGGGTGGCGCTGGAGGCCTATCCCGGGCTGCTGGCGCGTCAGTTGATTGGCCGACAGTCTTACAAAAGCGACGACAAAGCGCGTCAGACTCCGCCACGCCGAGAAGCACGCCAGCAACTGCTGGGGCAACTGCTGCAAGCAGAACAAGCACCAGCAAGAACGCCGAGAAGCCCCTCAGCAGCAGCAAGACGACCGGCACTGCAGGTCTCGCCAGCGCTGCACCAGCGCATGCTGGACGATGGCTCGGGCGACGTGCTGGATGCGGTGCTGTGCGCGCTGCAAGCCGCCAGCGTCGCTCATCTATCCCGCTACGGCATGCCAGCACAGACCGATGCGGTGGAGGGCTGGATCATCGGTGCAAAGCCAGAGTAAGAACCGGTAAGACCCGATTACCCATCGTCAATGACTCGCCCCCTCGCGTTACAACTTACGACTCGGAACCCAACATGATTCGCGCCATCTCCTTCGATCTTGATGACACGCTGTGGCCGGTGGCACCCGCCATCGCCCAGGCCGAACTCGATGTGCATGCGTTTTTCTCACGCCATGCCCCGGCCATCGCCGAGCGCTTTCCGCCCGAAGTGCAACGCGAGCGTCGCGTGGCACTGTGGCAGTCACGCCCCGATCTCAAGCACAACCTGACTGCCATCCGTCGCCTTGCGGTGGAAGAGCTGTTTACCGGTGCCGGTCTCAACCCGGACGCCGCGCTGGTGGACGGCGCCATGGAGGCCTATTTCACGGCCCGCAACGCCGTGCAGCTCTATGACGATGTGCCAACCGTGCTGCCGGCACTGGGCCAGCGCTACACCCTGGCCACGCTCACCAATGGCAATGCCAACTTGCAGCGCATCGGTATCGCGCACTGGTTTGCGCATGATTTTTCATCCTCGCGCTTTGGTGTCGCCAAACCCGATCCGGCGATCTTCGCTGCCGCCTGTGAACAGCTCGAGTTGCCGCCCGCGCAGGTGCTACATGTGGGTGACGATGCCGCACTGGATGTGCGCGCTGCGCGCGCCGCCGGCCTGCAGGTGTTCTGGCTCAACCGCGACGACAAGGACTGGGGCAGCGATGAACCCGCACCGCCCATGGCCAGCACCCTGCACGGGCTGTTGCAATGGCTGGGGCACTAGCTGGGGCAGTGACAGCGCTACGCTGCCAGCGTCATTTCAATACACCGTGCCCTGACGAAAATACTGCATGCGGTCGATGGACTGCACCGGTATCTGACGCAGCTCCGGCCCCTGCAATACCCGCAGCGTAATCACCGCACCGACTGGCTGTTGCCATAGCCG
>CAIPUP010000363.1 GCA_903868285.1 uncultured beta proteobacterium | reverse complement strand
GTGCGCAGTACGCGCAAGGCGCTGCCTGCAGCCTAAACCGGCGCAGCACGCGCACAACAAAACGACTGGCGCGCCTGACTCAGGCCGTCAGCTGCGGATTGATACGCTCGGTCTTGTCCTGCAGCTTGTTGAGTGCCGACAGATAGGCCTTGGCCGATGCCACCACGATGTCGGTATCCGCACCCACACCATTGACGATGCGGCCGGCACGCGCCAGGCGCACCGTGACCTCACCCTGGGACTCGGTGCCCTGCGTTACCGCGTTAACCGAATACAGCAGTAGCTCGGCACCGCTGGCAGCGATCAGTTCAATGCCTTTGAACACAGCATCAACCGGACCATCGCCGTGGCCTTCGGCCTGGCGCTCGGTGCCGCCCTCGGACAGTACGATCTGGGCCTGCGGACGCTCACCCATGCCGCTGGACTGGCTCATATGCACCAGCTTCCAGTGCTCGTCTTCCGGCGTCACCGCCTCATCCGACACCAGGGCATGCAAGTCCTCATCAAAGATCTCAGACTTCTTGTCCGCCAGATCCTTGAAGCGCTGGAAAGCCTTGTTGTAGCTGTCTTCGGACTCGAGCTCGATTCCCAGTTCCTTGAGGCGCTGCTTGAAGGCGTTTCGCCCGGACAATTTGCCCAAGACGATTTTGTTGGTAGTCCAGCCGACATCTTCGGCGGTCATGATTTCGTAGGTGTTGCGGTTCTTCAGCACGCCGTCCTGATGAATGCCCGAAGCATGGGCGAAGGCGTTGGCACCGACCACCGCCTTGTTCGGCTGCACCACGAAACCAGTGATCTGCGACACCATGCGCGAGGCGGGAACGATCTGGGTGGTGTCGATGCGGGTCTGCACCGGAAAGAAATCACTGCGCGTGCGCACTGCCATGACGATTTCTTCCAGCGCGGTATTGCCGGCACGCTCGCCCAGGCCATTGATGGTGCACTCGACCTGGCGCGCACCACCGATCATCACTGCAGCCAACGAGTTGGCGACCGCCATGCCCAAGTCATTGTGGCAATGCACCGACCACACCGCCTTGTCCGAGTTGGGAATGCGGGTACGCAGATCGCGGATGAACTCACCGAACTGCTGTGGCACTGCATAGCCCACAGTGTCAGGAACGTTGATGGTGCGCGCGCCCTCGGCAATAACCGCTTCCAGCACGCGGCAGAGAAAATCGGGGTCGGAACGACTACCGTCCTCGGGCGAAAACTCAACATCCGGACAATGATTGCGGGCGTAACGGATGGCCAGACGCGCCTGCTCCAGCACCTGCTCGGGTGACATACGCAGCTTCTTCTCCATATGCAGCGTACTGGTGGCGATAAAAGTATGGATACGCCAGGCATTGGCACCCTTGAGCGCCTCGATACCTCGGGCGATGTCCTTGTCATTGGCACGGCACAGCCCGGCCACCGTGGTGTCGCGAATGACATTGGCAATGGCGCGCACCGCCTCGAAGTCACCATTGGACGCAGCCGGGAAGCCGGCTTCGATCACATCCACCCGCATGCGCTCCAGCTGTCTGGCGATACGCAGCTTCTCCTCGCGGGTCATTGAGGCACCGGGGCTCTGCTCACCATCACGCATGGTGGTATCAAAAATGATCAAGTGGTCTTTCATGGCGACTTCCTTTCAGCTGAATGAAGCATCCAACGGATAGCCGGATGCAATGAGCCTCTGACCTTGTGGATCAGGCGGCGGGAGGACTCGAATTGTGGGGGAGATTGGATTAGCGCGCGGGGCGCAGCAGCCCTGCGTACAGCAGGCCGCGCAGGGCGTAAAGCCCTGAGGAGGCAATGATCAACTGAAATGCGGCGAAGTTCATGGGATCAATGTAGCGGCAAAACACAGCCAAGGTCAAGCGATACGTTTTCTAACGCGCCGAGAGATACTTCTGACGCCAACGGAGCAGCCACAACACATAACCTGACAACCCATAGCCCACAAACAGCAGGAAAAGCACGATAGGCGGATCGGTCGAGATCAGTACAAAACCAAGCACAATCAACAGCATCACGGTAAAAGGCACACTGCGTCGCAGATTGATGTCCTTGAAACTGTGAAAGGGTGCATTGGTGACCATGGTAATGCCGGCATACAGGGTGAGAAAGGCGGCCACCCACGGCAG
>CAIPUP010000362.1 GCA_903868285.1 uncultured beta proteobacterium | reverse complement strand
CGATACCGACGAGCATCCACGTCCGGACACCACGCTGGAGCAATTGAGCCGGCTCAAGCCGGTGACGCGCGAGGGTGGCACGGTCACCGCCGGCAATGCCTCGGGCGTGAACGATGGCGCCTGTGCTGCCATTCTGGCCAGTGAACAGGCCGCATCGCGTCATGGTCTGAAGCCGCGTGCCCGTGTGGTGGCCATGGCTGCTGGCGGTGTTGCGCCGCGCATCATGGGGGTGGGGCCGGTGCCGGCGGTGCGCAAGGTACTGGCCAAGGCCGGCCTGTCGATGGCACAGATGGATGTGGTGGAACTGAACGAAGCCTTTGCCGCGCAGGCGCTGGCAGTCACACGCGATCTCGGCCTGCCCGACTTCGCCGAGCATGTGAACCCGAATGGCGGGGCGATTGCCTTGGGTCATCCGCTGGGTGCCTCGGGTGTGCGGCTGGTGACCACGGCGGTGTCGCAGTTGCATGCCATCGGCGGGCGCTATGCCTTGTGCACCATGTGCGTTGGTGTCGGCCAGGGTGTGGCCCTGATCGTCGAGCGGGTCTGAGAAAAGAGAAGCCCCACATGCATACCGAAGTTCATGTTCACGGCAACGTGCTGGTTCTCGAAGGCGCTACGCAGCAGGAGCTGGAGCAGGCGCTTACACCCTGGCTGAGCTATGTCGATATCGACAGCCTGTCCGACGCCAAGAGTGCGCAACAGGATGAGGCCGGCATTGTGTTCGATCGTCGTCGTCGCATGCTGGAAATCTGCTGGACCGGTTGGGTAGGCCGCAATTTTCAGAAGGCGCTGGAGACCGCTTTCGAAGCGCTCTGTCCCTACACCGAAGAAGCCTGCGGGATCGAGGTCACCTACTACCATGAGGATGGCCGGGACGAGCATGGCATGGTGTTCGTCGGCCCCAGCCTGGAAGCGGTGCAGGACATGCAGCGCAACTTCATGGTCGAGGATGTGAGTGCGCTGCTGTCACGCCACTTCAACGATGCCGAGATCGGTGAAGTGGTGGGTCTGGTGAACCAGTTGTTCGACCGGCGTATTGCCGCCGGCCCGGGCAGCGCCAGCCAGGACGGCGAGGATGACGACGGGCTGCGCAGCGCCAGCAGCCGCGCCCATCGCACCAACATCAAGAAGCATCTGCACTGAGCCTCGGTACTGCGGCCCCCGTACTGCGGCCCCGGCGCGGTGGAAAAACCGCGCTCCCCATTTGTTCAGAAAGCACTTTCGGAGTGCAGGGTAAGCTTTTGTTTTTTAGGCACTTATTGCGCAAGGCAAAAACTCATGAAGCTGCGCTAAGTGTCTGTTCGGATTGAGAAAATTCGAATTTTGGGTTGACCGGGGATTTTGATTCCTCTAAAGTGGTGTTTTGTAGGGTTTGGTGGGTATTTGAGGAAATTTCCTGGCGAAATTTTCCCCACCGAATCGCTGCATCACCACCGGGGGAAGTCGTGTTCCAAGGCGCTTCAGAGCTGACGCTGGATGCAAAAGGGCGTGTCGCCGTGCCGACCAGGCATCGCGACGCGCTGGCGTCTGCCGGCGGCTCGGTGGTGCTGACTGCACACCCTGATCGCTGTGTGCTGCTCTATCCACGTCTGTCGTGGGAACCCATTGGTGCCAAGGTGCAGGCGCTGTCCTCGTTCAATGAACAGGCGCGCATGTGGCAGCGTTTGCTGGTGGGCTTTGCCGAGGAGCTCGAACTCGATGCGCAGGGTCGCATCCTGATTTCGCCGGCGCTGCGCAAGTTCGGCAATCTGCGCAAGAGCGTGATGTTCGTCGGTCAGGGCAGTCACTTCGAAATCTGGGATTGCGAGGCCTGGGAGGCCAAGCTGTCCGATGCCCTGGTGATGGTGGGTTCTGCGCCGCCGCCAGGCACTGAAAACTTCTCGCTGTGACCCATGTCGCAGTCCTGCTCCATGAAGCTGTCGATGCCCTGGCCATCCGCCCCGACGGCCTGTATGTCGACGCTACCTTCGGTCGTGGCGGTCACAGCCGCCGCATCCTGGAACAACTCGGCCCCACTGGTCGGCTCATCGCGCTGGACCGTGACCTCGCTGCCATCGAGGCTGGTCGCGCCATCGCTGATCCGCGTCTATCGCTGTTGCATGCGCGCTTTGCCCAGCTGGGGCAGGTGCTGGCCGGTCTTGGCATCACGGCAGTGGATGGCATCTTGCTCGATCTCGGTGTGTCCTCGCCGCAGCTGGATGAAGCCGAGCGCGGTTTTTCCTTTCGTTTCGATGCGCCGCTGGATATGCGCATGGATCGCAGTGCCGGCCTGACGCTGGCGCAGTGGTTGAACACGGCCGATGAGGCCGAACTGGCAAAGGTCATCTGGGACTATGGTGAAGAACGGTTTGCTAAACAGATTGCAAAGGCGATTGTTGCTGCTCGGCAGGGAGGGCCTATCACCCGTACCCGGCAGCTTGCCGATGTCGTGGGTGCGGCCGTGCGGACGCGTGAGCCAGGTCAAGACCCGGCCACGCGTACCTTTCAGGCTCTTCGGATTCACCTCAATCAGGAGCTTGAGGAATTGTCGCTAGTGCTGCCTCAGGCGCTGCAGTCGCTGGCCCCCGGCGGACGTCTGGCGGTGATCAGCTTTCACTCGCTGGAGGACCGGCTGGTGAAGAATTTCATGCGTGACAGCGCACGTGCCGAGCAGATGCCCGAGCGCCTGCCAGTGCGTGCTGCCGATCTTGCGCCGGCGCAGATGCAGTTGATCGGCAAGCCGCAGCGCGCCTCGGCCGAGGAGTTACGGCGCAATCCGCGTGCGCGCAGTGCCACGCTGCGGGTGGCACAAAAGCTTGCTCTCGCAGACGGTGCCGCTGCCAACGGAGTGCAGCACTGATGGCGCGGCTCAATTTCATGCTGTTGATGCTGTTAGTGCTTTGCGCACTGGGACTGGTGACCTCGCAGCACAAGGCCCGCAAGCTGTATGCCCAGTTCGAGCAGGAACAGGAGCGGGCCCGTGCACTGGATGTGGAATACGGTCAGCTGCAATTGGAGCAGTCGACCTGGGCCATGCATGGTCGGGTGGAGAAACTGGCCGGACGTGCGCTGCAGATGAGCGCGCCCGATCCGCGGCATACCCAGGTGGTGGAGTTGAATGCGCCGGGCAACGGTCCGGGCAACGCAGCAGTGGAAGTGGTGGCGATGCCCGAGCGCACGCCTGCAGGCAGTGTTGCGCAATCCAATGCCGGGTCTGGCAGCGG
>CAIPUP010000361.1 GCA_903868285.1 uncultured beta proteobacterium | reverse complement strand
CAGACCATCGGTGGCGCGGTGCAGGGCATAGGTACCGCGCTGTTCGAGGAGATGCCCTATGACAGTTCGGCCCAGCCGCTGGCCTCGACCTATGCCGATTACCTGTTGCCGGGTGCAGCCGAGATGCCGCATATCCGTATCGACCATACCGAAACGCCATCGCCGCATACCCGTCATGGCATCAAGGGCGTGGGAGAGGGTGGTGCCATTGCGCCGCCAGCCGTGATCCTCAATGCGGTGAACGCCGCGCTGGCCGAGTTTGGGGTCGAGTTCAACGAGACGCCGCTGTCTTCCCGCCGCCTTCTGGAAGGGCTGTTGCAGGCGCGTCAGCGCCAGCGCGATGCCGGCAAGGTTGCTGCATGAAGCCGGTCGCTTTTAATTGGCAACGCGCCACCGATTTGCCGCAGGCGCTGCGTGCACGTGCCGATGGCGCGCTGTGCATTGCCGGCGGTCAGTCCCTCGGACCCATGCTCAACTTGCGGCTGGTGCAACCGCAGAGCCTGCTGGAGGTGCGTCAGCTGGCGGCAATGCGTGCCACCAATCTCCTGCAGGGACGATTGCGGATTGGTGCGGCAGTGACGCATGCCGAGATTGAGGATGGGGTTTTGCCCGACACCACCCAGGGCATGTTGCGATATGTCGCACGCAATATCGCCTACCGCGCCATCCGTAATCGCGGCACGCTCGGTGGCAGCCTGGCGCATTGCGATCCGGCTGCAGACTGGGTCAATGCGCTGACTGCGCTCGGTGCCCAGGTGATTTTGCAAAACGCAAAACAAGAGCGCCGCCTGTCGATGCCAGAGTTTGTGCGCGGGCCATTTCACACCGCATTGCAGTCCGATGAGATGTTGCTGGCGGTCGAATTGCCTGCATTTACCACGGCGTTGCGCTGGGGCTATTACAAGATTTGCGCCAAGGTCGGTGAGTTTGCGGATGCCATCGGCGTGGTGGTGAGCGATCCCGGACTGGGCTGGCATTGCGTGCTGTCGGGGGCTATCGAGGCGCGGCCGCTGCTGGTGCAGGGCGTCACCGATCTGCTGCAACAGCCACTCCCTGCAGCCGAGGTGGTGCGCCTGCGCTTGGGGCAGGCACTACAGGAGCAATTACCCAATGCTGAGGCGGTGTTTGTGCACCGGCATGTCGTGGCCTTGCAGCGGGCCCTGATGCAATGCCTGGCGCAGCCGGGCGGCACGGCAGATCAGGCAGTGACCAAGAAGCCGGAGAGCGCATGAGCACGAGCCAGGTGGAAGACCGTGAGGCGCATCGCCCTGTGCTGCAACTGCGCATGCGGGTCAACGACGAGTCCGTGCAGCTGCGCTGCGAGCCGCGCACCAGCCTGGCGGATGCATTGCGCAAGGACCTTGGGCTGACGGGCACGCATTTGTCTTGTGAGCATGGGGTGTGCGGTGCCTGCACGGTATTGATCGACGGCACGCCGCAACGTTCATGCATCACCCTGGCGGCTTCCTGCGATGGTGCCAGGGTCACCACCATCGAGGGCTATGCCGATGATGCGGTGATGGCGGATTTGCGCCAGGCCTTTCATACCCAGCACGCGCTGCAATGCGGTTACTGCACACCCGGCATGCTGTGCACTGCGCGGGACATCGTGTTGCGTCTGCCGGGGCCTGACAGCGAACGGGTACGTAATGAACTGGCCGGCAATATCTGTCGCTGCACTGGTTACGTTGGCATCGTCAATGCCATCCAGTTGGTATTGCAGCACAAGCAGGATGGCGCGTTGCCAATGCCGCAATCCACGACTGGTTTGACATCGAACCCAGGGCTGGCGCAGCAGGCAACCAGCGAGATACAGGACTGGCCATCATTTGCCTTTGATGGTGTCGAGCAGTGGTTGCGGGTGGATCGCGAGTTGGACTTCGCCATTCCGGCACAGGCGCTCTGGCAGCGTGTTGCCGATCTTGCGCTGGTGGCGCGTTGCCTGCCAGGTGCTTCCATCAGTCAGTTGGTGGGTTCGCGTGCGATTGGCGAGATGCAGATTCGATTCGGTCCGATGCAGGCGCAGTTCGCCATGCGTGCCGAATTGTCGCTGCAGCCTGCGTTGCAACAAGGCGAGATGCGGGCTGAAGGTAGTGATCGTCGTTCGGGCACCCTGGTGCAGACGCAGATGTCGTATCAGGTGCTGTCCCATGCGACGGGCAGTCGCTTGCGCTATGACTTGCGGTTTCGCCTGGCCGGACCGCTGGCGCAGTTCTCGCGCAATGCCTTGGTGAATGACTATGTGTCTGAAATGTCACGTATTTTTGGCCAGAACCTGCAACGCGCCGATAGCGCTGAAGCGGTGGCCCAACTGCCCGCCGAGACGCCAAGCCTGTGGCGCATCGTTTGGCGGCGCGTGACGCGCTGGCTGCAAGGCTGAACTCCTGCTTCAGTTGCGGTATGCAACGCCGGATGAAAATCCATGCGCAGCCCGGCGCGTTCTGTAGGATGCGCAGCTTTCCACCAAGGGCAGCCAGAGCATGACCAGCCGAAAAAAATCCAGTGCAGTATCCGGGCCGCGATTCGCAGTGCGGCATTCCAAGATTCATGGCAACGGTGTATTTGCGCTGGTGGATATTCGCAAGGGTGAGCGCATCATCGAGTACAAGGGCAAGCACCGGACCTGGGTCGATGCCAGTGCCGATTACCCCGAAGCGCCCAAGGGCGAGCCGGAACACACCTTTTTGTTCAGTCTGGACGATGACATGGTGATCGACGGCAATATCGATGGCAATTCGGCGCGATGGATCAACCATTCCTGTGCCCCGAATTGCGAAGCGGTGGACGACAAGGGCCGTATCTTCATCGAGGCCATCCGTCACATCAAACCCGGGCAGGAATTGAATTACGACTACAACCTGCAATTCGAGGAACGCTATACCGCTGCGGTGAAAAAGCGTTTTCCCTGCTGGTGTGGCAACAAGACATGTCGCGGCACCTTGCTCGGGCCGAAGGAACGCAAATAAAACAGCGCAGGAAGGAAGTTTCATGACCATGCAATACACGCCACCGGGTGAAGTTCCGCAACCGGATGCGGCCTACCTTGCCAGCACCGCTTTCATCGATAGCGACCACCCGGCGGTGCGCGAGTTTGCCGAGCGCAGCGTGGCGGGCGAATCGACTGCCATCGGTCGTGCGGTCAAGCTGTACTACGCGGTGCGCGACGGCTGGCGTTATGACCCATTCAATATCACGCTGCGTCCCGAGACCTATACCGCCAGCAAGGTGTTGCAGGGTGGTCCGTGCTTTTGCATTCCCAAGGCCATACTGCTGGCGGCGGCGGCACGGGCGGTGGGGATACCGACGGGTATCGGACTGTCCGATGTGGTGAACCATCTCACGACTGAAAAGCTGCGTGAACGCATGGGTGGCAAGACCTTGTTCCTGCACCACGGCTATGCCGTGATGCATCTGGAAGGGCGCTGGGTCAAGGCGGCGCCGGCATTCAACATTGAGCTGTGTCAGCGCTTTGATGTATTGCCAACGGACTTTGATGGCACGGCTGATGCCGTGTTTCAGCAGTTCGATGCCCGTCAGCGCCGGCATATGGAATACGTCAAGGACCATGGCACCTGGAGCGATTTCCCGTTCCAGCGTGTGGTGGACGACTTTCGCGATTTCTATCCGCCGCAGACCTGGTCGGGCCAGGCTGCGAGCGAGAAATTCGAGGATGGCAAGGCGGTGCGCTGACAGGCGCTGCCGTTCAAGCCCAGGTATCCCAACCCAGCTTGAGGATCAGCGCGCCGACGATGCCCAGGAACAGCCAGCGGATCAGGCGGTTGCCGCCTTTCATGGCCACGCGCAGGCCGATGTGCGAGCCGACCAGCGCAAATAGCGCGAGGATGCCGCCGAGCATGTAGTCGATGCGGCCATTCCAGGCAAACACCACCAGTGCGCCGGTATTGGTGGCGAAGTTGATGATCTTGGAATGCGCGACTGAACTCAGAAAATCCATGCCGTAGACGCGTACCAGGATCAGCATCAGGAAGGTGCCGCCACCCGGACCAAAAAAGCCCTCGTAGACGCTGGTGATGGCAATCAGCAACACCGTCAGCCATCGGCGATGACGTCCGGCTGGTGCGCTACGCGCCTGCTGGCCGAGATTGGGTTGCAGTCCGGTATAGAGCGCAATCAGCGTCAGCAGAATCACGATCAGCGGTCGCAGTACCGAGGCTGGCAGTTGATTGATCAGCGTGGCACCAAAGATCGAGCAGGCCGTACCCAGCGCGGCACAGGGCAGGACGAAGGACCACTCGATGGGAACGCGCCGTGAAAAACCGAGTGCGGCCGATGCATTGCCAAACAGCGCCTGAAATTTGTTGGTACCAAAAATGGTCGGTATCGATACCTGCGGACCAGCGGCAGCCAGTTGCGCCGGTAGCATCACCAGCCCGCCGCCACCCACTGTGGCGTTGAGGAAACCGGCTGCGATGGCGCAGACACACAGAAATAGCAAAGCCAGCAAAGACAGCGAGACCAGCGACTGCGACAGAATGCCGGCTTCATGCAGCATGACTGGCTCCGCTGTCGACGCTGTGCGCCTGGTTGCGCGCACGTCGCTCCAGGCATTGCAGCAGTGGCAGCAGACTTGCTGCGCCAAGTTGGCGACTGCGCTCGCCGCTCCAGCCGCATTCGGCATTCGGCAGGCCGTTGTTGTCCTTGAACGGCATCTCCAGGGTCAGCGACAGGCAGCCGAAGCTGTGGCCGACCCACTTCGATGCCAGACGCAAGGCCTGCTCGGAGTATTTGCCCGAGGCATAGCCATGCACGTCCTGGAAATCCGGGCTGGCCTGCTTGAAGGCGGCAATGAACGCCGCTTGTTCAGCAGCTTGGTCTGGTGTGAAGCCGGGCAGCATCTCGTTGCCCACCACGAACACCCAGGGCAGGCCTTCGTCGCCATGCACATCCAGGAAAGCCGACACACCGGTTTGCTGCATGCACTGGCGCACCAGCAGCACTTCGGGGCTGCGCTTGGCGTCGGGGCTCACCCATTCGCGATTGAGATTGGCGCCGGCCGCATTGCAGCGCAGATTGCCGCGCACGCTGCCGTCCGGATTCATGTTGGGTACCAGGCAGAACGCCGCCAGTTGCCGCGCCCGCCGCGCTACGGGATCGCTTGTATCCAGCAGTCGTTCGATCAGCCCTTCGACAAACCACTGCGCCATCGATTCGCCGGGATGCTGGCGTGCGATGACCCACACCGGCGCTGGTAATACGTTGTGGCCGTCATCGATACGAACCAGATCAAGATCGCGTCCTTCGACAGTGCTACCCAAGCGTTCGATATGAACGCCGGTTTCGGCAGAAATTTTCCCCAGCAGTGCTTGATGACGTTGTTGTGGATAGGGCTCGAAATAGGCCAGCCACAGCACGTCGCGTTGCGGTTTGATGTCTACCTGCATGGTCTGGCCATCGAATTGCGTGGGCAGTCGAAACCAATGCTGCTGATCGTAGGAGGCCACCACCTGATAACCGCGCCAGCCTTCGACATAAGTGCATTGCCCGGCGTTTTCAAAGCGCAGTTGCAGAGCCTGATCGCGTACCTGCGACAAGCGGAAATGAAACCATTGTCGGAACTCGGCATGCGAGTCCTGACGGATGGCAAGGCGCAATCGCCAGGCCTCGGGCAGGCGCTCGGCGGGCGCCAATTGCTCGATCGCGCCGGCGTCGAAATGGCTTGAAACCACAGGCTGGGGGGATGTCGTGAAATTTTTCATAAGTGCTTGATTATAATGAATATTTGTCTTTTCCCCCTGAATGTCCCGGGAGTACCTTGTTGGTGCCGATAAAGCCCTTTAGCGGGCCACTTTGGCGGGTAAGTCAATGATTTTTCAGCAGGGCTTGGCAAAACCGGAAATCTCGCGTTAATATCCGCCGTCCTTGGGTTCGTCCCGGGTCGAAACCGGGCAACCTGCACCGCGTTTCTGTTAATAGAGATGTTCTTTTCAATAGGGTAGGAGAGAGAAAATGAAAAAGCTGTTCGCAATCGTTCTGACCGCTATGTTCGCTGTTGCCAGCCTGAGCGCCATCGCTGCCGACAAGAAGGACGAGAAGAAGGCCGAGAAGAAAGCCGAAGCCAAGAAGTAAGTTTTCTTGTTTCGTGAAAAGCAGGGCTTCGGCCCTGCTTTTTTTTCGCCTGTCACAGCGTGTGATCGTGTTGCGATCATTGCCTGAAAGGCTTACTGAAAGTCTGCACAGCCATGCTCTACATCATTTATCAGGAAGATGGTCCCGACTCCCTGGCCATCCGTGCCGCCACCAAGGCGGCGCACTTTGCCTATCTTGAGCAGCACAAAGACATTCTGGTGCTCGGTGGTGCTACCTTGGCCGAGGATGGCGCGACGCGCACTGGCAGCGTGTTGATTCTCAATGTGCCAGACCTGGCGACTGCCGAAGCCTGGTCGAAGAACGAACCATTTCGCCGTGCCGGATTGTTCAAGTCGGTGAAAATTACCCGCATGCGACGCGGGCAGTGGAATCCGGCTGCAGCACCGGGTTCGGCCGAGGGTAACTGAGTCAGGACGACTTGCAGCGCTGCCTAAGCGCGGCTTCCTGAGCGGCGCAGGCTGTGCCAGGTAAACAGCGTTGCCATGAACAGCAGGGCGGCGCCTCCCTGATGTGCAGCTCCCAAGGCTACGGGCACGCGTAACAGCAAGGTGCTGATACCCAGGATGACCTGTATCAGCAGCATGCCCAGCAGCAGGCTGACTGCCAGTTTGGCCCGTGCCGTTACAGACTCATGCAGTACGCGCCAGCTCAGCCACGGCACCATCAGCGCCAGCAGCCATGCCCCGATGCGATGGTCAAACTGCACTGTGGCCATGTTCCAGAAAAAGTTTTTCCACCACGGTTCGAGCAGCAGGATTTCATCCGGTATCCAGTGCCCGTTCATCAGCGGAAAGCTGTTGTAGGCAAGCCCCGCCCGAATACCCGCAACAAAGCCGCCGGTGACAATCATCCAAGCCACCACGGCCAGCACGCTGCGCAGCAGATGGCGGGTGCCGGTTGACATACCTTGCCCCGGGGAATGTTGATCCGCAGGCAATAAGTCGAGCGCACTCCATAGCAGGCTGCCCAGAATCACGAAGGCCAACGACAGATGCGCGGTGAGCCGGAACTGGCTGACGCGCGGATCGTCGACCAGGCCGGACTGCACCATGTACCAGCCCATGGCGCCCTGGGCCCCGATCAGCAGCGCAATGCCGAACAGGCGCCACAGCAGCGCACCACGCAGCACACCACGCCAGGCGAACCACAGCAGCGGCAGCAGCACGCTCAGTCCGATCAATCGTCCCAGCAGTCGGTGCGCCCATTCCCACCAGAAAATCGGTTTGAATTGTTCCAGTGTCATGCCGAAGTTCACCTGCAGGTATTCCGGGCTGCGCTGATAGAGCGCGAAGGCGCGTAGCCAGTCCTGATCCGAGAGCGGTGGCAGGGTGCCGACGATGGGTGCCCACTCGACGATGGACAAACCAGAATGGGTCAGCCGGGTGACGCCCCCCACCACGATCATGCACAGCACCATCAGGCAGCAAATCCACAGCCAGCGCCGCAGCGTGGCGGATTGATCCGGGCTGAGATGGTTGGAGGTGTGCAGCAAGGTGAGAGTGGTCATGGCAGTCCGATGCGGAGCGCGAATTTTAGCCCCGCCCCGGCAAAGGGCCTGAGCCGGCGGCGTAAAATTGCGTGGCAGTCTTGAACTTTCGCGGCAAATAGTCGCGGCAACTATCTGTGACGCATCACCCGAGGAGGAGTCCCCCAATGAGCACCACCAAGCCCCCGTTTCGCGCTGACCATGTTGGCAGCCTGTTGCGTCCGCCCGAACTGCATGCCGCCCGTGCCCAGGCGCGCGAGGGCAAGCTCGATGCTGCTGGCCTGAAGGCGGTTGAGGATCAATGCATCCGTGATGTGATCCGGTTTCAGGAGTCGACCGGCATTCCGTCCATCACCGATGGCGAGTTCCGGCGAGGCTGGTGGCACATCGATTTTCTGTGCGGCTTCGATGGCGTGGAGACCACGCAGTCCGACTACGGCAGTGCAGCGTTCAAAAATGCGGACGAGCAGCCGCCATTCATGAAGGTGACGCGCAAGCTCGGTCGCAGCAAGCCCATCATGGTGGATCATTTTGCGTTCGTGAAAGCCAATACCACCAAGGGCACGCCCAAGTTCTGCATGCCCTCGCCGGCCATGCTGCATCTGCGTGGCGATCGTGCTTCGATGGACCAGACCTACCCCGACAAGGAGCAGTTCTGGGCCGATCTGTGCGCCGGCTATCAGGCCGAGATTCGCGACCTGTATGCCGCCGGTTGCCGTTATTTGCAGGTGGACGACACCAGCATTGCCACGCTGTGCGATCCGGCTGCGCGCGAGGCGCGGCGCAAGGTGGGCGACGATCCGGATCAGATGCCGGCCATCTACGCCCGCGCCCTGAATATGGCCATTGCCGGACGTCCGGCCGATATGACGGTGTCGGTACACACCTGTCGCGGCAATTTCAAAAGCACCTTCATGGCCACCGGTGGCTACGATGCCGTGGCGGAAACAGTGTTCACGCAGATCGAGACTGATGGCTTCTTCCTGGAATACGACGATGCCCGCTCCGGCGGTTTCGAGCCGCTGCGCTTCATGCCCAAGGGCCGCAAGGTGGTGCTGGGTCTGGTCAGCAGCAAGCTGCCGGCGCTTGAGAGCAAGGACAACCTCAAGCGTCGAATCGAGGAAGCCACCAAATACGTCGACTTGCAGAACCTGTGCCTGTCGCCGCAATGCGGCTTTGCCAGTACCCACCATGGCAACAAAATGACGCTGGACGATCAGCGTCGCAAGCTGGAGCTGGTGGTGGAAGTCGCCAACGAAGTCTGGGGTGGTCTCTGATGCAGGATTTCGGTCCGGCCCTGGCGGCGTTCTCGCAGGAGATTTCCGCCCAGGACCTGATGCCGCTGTGGGAGCGTCAGGCCCGGCTCAAGCCCGGCTCGTCTTGTGTGCCTGCGCTGTGGCAATACCAACGCATGCGGCCCTTGCTGGACAAGGCGGCCCAGCTCATCACCAAGAAGCAGGCCGAGCGTCGGGTGCTGGTGCTGGAAAATCCCAGCCTGCGTGGCTCGACCTTCATCGCCAACTCGCTTTATTGCGGACTGCAGATCATCCTGCCCGGCGAAGTGGCACCGTCGCATCGGCATTCGCCCAACGCGCTGCGCTTCATCGTCGAGGGCGAGGGTGCGTATACGGCGGTGGGTGGCGAGCGCACCATGATGAGTCCGGGCGATTTCATCGTCACGCCGAACTGGGCCTGGCATGACCATGGCAATCTCGGTAACGAGCCGGTGGTGTGGATGGACGGCCTGGACTTCGCCATCGTGGCGCTGTTTGGCGCGATGTTTCGCGAGGACTATCCGCACGACAGTCATCCGCTGACGCGCCAGGATGGCGATGCGCTGGCGCGCTATGGCAGCGGCCTGCTGCCGGTCAACACCGACGCCACGCCGGGTCAGGGCACGGCCACGCCGGTGCTGCGCTATCCCTATGACCGCACGCGCCAGGCGCTCGAACAGCTGTCGCAGCGCGCTGATGCCGATCCGGCCCAGGGCTACAAGCTGCGCTATGTCAATCCGGCCAATGGCGGGCATCCGTTCCCGACCATGGCGGCTTGCATGCAATGGCTACCTGCTGGCTTCAACGGCAAGGCCATGCGCAGTTCGGAGAATGCCGTGTACAGCGTGGTGGAGGGTTGCGGCAGCGTGGTCGTGGGCGAGCAGCGCTTCGCCTTTCGCGCCCGCGACACCTTCGTGGTGCCAAGCTGGGAGTACTGCCGCTTCGAAGCGTCCGAGAGCTGTGTGTTGTTCAGCTACAGCGATCGCGCAGCCCAGCAGGCACTCGGTCTGTTACGTGAGGAACGCGCGGCCTGAATTCGAGCGCAGGCCTGCCGCAGGTCTGCTGCGGGAGAGAGTTACTCCCGCTCGATGCCAGCAGCGCGAATGATGCGTCCCCATTTCGCGGTTTCGCTCTCGACAAAGCGCGCCAGGCTGTCCGGGTTTCCGGGCATCGGGTCATAGCCGATCCGTCGCAGAAATTCCCGTCCGGCTTCATTGCCCAGACTGCGGTTGGCGATCTCGGCCAGGCGGTTGGCAATGGCCATGGGGGTACGGGCCGGCAGGAACAGCGCAAACCAGGTCGAGAGCTCGAAGCCCGGCAGGCCGGCCTCGGCCATGGTTGGTAGTTCCGGAGCCGAGCTCACGCGGGTGGCGGTGGTGATGGCCAGGGCGCGCAGCTTGCCGCTGCGGGCTTGCGCCAGCGCTGCAGTCGAATCGGCGAACAGGAAATGGATCTGACCGCCCGCCAGATCGTTGATGGCTTGCGGCACGCTCTTGTAGGGCACATGCATCGCGTTCACGCCACTGAGCTGCCGATACAGTTCAGCGGCGATGCGACCGGAGGCGTTGCCGCTGCCGAAATTCCGGTTGGCACCGGCTGGTGATTTCAACAGCGCGCTCAGCTCGCCGAGGTTGGCCACTGGCAGGGTGGCCGGGTTCACCAGCAGTACGAATCCGCCACGCGCCAGCGTGCTGACCGGCGTGAAGTCAGCCTGTGGGTCGAAGGGCAGTTTCTTCAGCAGATGAATATTCGCGGCATGGGTGGAGTTGGGGGTGAACAGCAGCGTATGCCCATCCGCACTGGCGTTGGCCACCGCCTGCGCGGCGATGTTGCCAAACGCGCCGACCCGGTTTTCCACCACCACCGCCTGGCCAGTGGCCTCGCGGATGCGTTCGGCCAGGTAGCGCGCGATGCTGTCGGTGCCGCCGCCGGGGGCATAGCCCAGCACCAGATGAATCGGGCGGCTGGGCCAGCCGGCGAGGCCGGCCGCTGCCGCGCTGCTGGTGGCGTTACTCGTCGCGCCGCCTGCTGACTGTGGCTGCGTTGCTGCCTGTGATTGACTCTGCCCCTGCGCTGCAATTGAAGCGCCAAGCAGGCTTGCCGCTAAAACAAGTGCGCGTATCCAGCGGTCGGCCCCCGCTCGTGGCGTATACAGCGCTGGTCGCTGGCGCAGCGTTGTCATTGAGGACTTTGCATAACTTATTGATTTAATTGAATTTTTTAGTCAATCTTCATACCCGACCGCTTCACCGCATCGGCGTAGCGCGCCATCTCTGCCAGCGTGAAGCTGCGAAACTCATCTGGCGTCATCGCCGCAGGCTCGTTGCTGAGCTGGGCCAGCGCCTCGCGATAGGCGCTGTTGTTCATCGCCTTGGCCACCTCGGCCGCGACGCGATCGAGGATGGGCCTGGGCGTGCCGCCCGGTGCGAACAGGCCGCCCCACACCACCGTGGTCATGCCGGAATAGCCCAGTTCGCTGAAGGTGGGAATGTCGGGCGCGCTGGCCGAGCGCTTCGGCGTGGTCACGGCCAGTGCCTGCAGTCTTCCAGTACGGATGAAGGACACCGCGCTGGCGCCGGTCTCGATCATCATCTGCACCTGGCCGCTGATCAGGTCGGGCGCTGCCGCACCGCCACCCTTGTAGGGCACATGCACCAGGTCGATACCGGTGATGGTCTTGAGCGTCTCGGCATTCAGGTGAGACATCGAGCCATTGCCGGCCGAGGCGAAGGTGATGCTGCCGGGTTTGGACTTGGCCAGGGCGATGAACTCAGCCAGCGATTTCACCCCGAGTGAGGGATGCACCAGCAGGTAGTTGGTGCCGCTGAACAGCATCGAGATGGGCGCCAGATCCTTGACCGGATCGTAGGGCAGCTTGCGGTAGATGGCCGGGGCGATGACATTGGCACCGGTCACGCCATAGAGCAGGGTGTAGCCATCGGCCGCTGACTTGGCGACATAGTCGGCACCGATGGTACCGGCGGCGCCAGCCTTGGTCTCGACGATGATGGGTTGCCCCAGCCCGTCCGACAGCATCTTGGCGGCATGACGCGCTAGCACCTCGGCGGTGCCGCCGGTGCCCAGCGGATTGATCAGGCGTATCGGCTTGTTCGGCCAGGCAGCGGCATTGCCTTGCGCCTGCGACAGGCTGGCGATACTGCTCAGCAACACCAGCAGACTGATCCGCAGTCGCTGCGTGAAGCGGGCCCGGGCGATGCGAACAGGGTTGACGCGGATGTGTGACATGAGGCCTCCTCCTCGGAAAGAGCAGCGCATCCCCTCCAGGATGCGCCGCTTACTGTTGTTGCCGGTGCTACCGCTGCGCTACACCATCGGCCGTTCAGCGTTCAGTGCCGGTTTGCAATGCGCGATCCATTGCGCGGTGAGTTTCTCCTGCAGCGAATTCTGTTTCAGGCGCTCGTTCAGTCCGGCGAAGTCCACCAGATCGAGCGGCTGATCCTGATTGAAACAGGAGAACACATAGGTGACCTTGCCCGTGACCGGATCGGTATGCGGCTGCAGACACTGCGCACAGATCTCTTTCATCATGCATTGCATCGGCGAGTTGATCGAGCCAAGGCCGAGATGTCCCGGCTTGAGATGCGCGGCCAGCTCCTTGTGACGCGCTGCACCGACGGCTGCCATCATACGATCCGAACCGATGGCGATCAGCCGGTCGGCCTGACGCATGTCGATCGCCGGTGTGCCCAGCGCGCCCGAGGCATAGGCCAGCATGGCTTGAACGATGTTGCCGGTGTAGCTGCGATCCTGCTCGCGGCCCGGCGTGAAGCCCGGCGCTTCGTCACTGCACCAGACGATAACATCGGCTGCCGCCTCGATCTCGGCCACCTTGTAGCGGTCGATCAGTTTCTTGTAGCCGGCGAAGTACAGTACCTTGGAGCCCACGGCACGGAACGCCTGGCCAATGGAGAACAGCACTGCATTGCCCAGGCCACCACCCACCAGCACCACGGTTTCGTTGGCCTCGATATGCGTGGGCGCACCGGTCGGCCCCATCAGGATGACTGGCTCGCCCGGTTGCAGCATGGCGCACAGGTCGGAGGAACCACCCATCTCCAGCACGATGGTGGACACCAGGCCGCGCTCACGATCGACCCAGGCGCCGGTCAGTGCCAGGCCTTCCATTTGCAGGCGCGAGCCGTGAATGACCGGGGCACGGGTTTCGAAGTTCTGCAGGCGGTAGAACTGTCCGGGCTGGAAGCGTCGCGCCGCCAGTGGTGCCAGCAACACGATCTCGACGATGTTCGGGGTGAGGCGATTGACTGCATGCACGGTGGCGCGCAGGTCGCGGTTCATGTCGGCGATAAAGCGTGCATCGTCGCGGCCATCGATCGGGGAGCGTTGCGCCAGCACCCGCGACACCACCGGATAGCCTTGCTTGGCCGAGCCCAGCGCCTTCACCACATTGCCGAAATAAGACGGATGCAGGTCGCCAAAGAACGACACAAAGCGGCCGTCCTCGTGGCGCGAGAGCAGCACCTCGGCGCGCTCGGTCTTGGACAGCGAGTACTGTGGCTTGACCGGCTGGCCTTGTTCGTCACAGGCGCGGAAGTATTTGCCATCGAGCGCAAAGTGGGCGCTGTCCTCGCGCGCCAGCACCGTGTTGGGCTGGGTTCCAGCAGCAACGAAGATGGTATTGGCCTTGAGTATGACTTCACCTTCGCTGCGCCACTTGCCATCCTCGGCCAGTACCTGGCGCGACAGCGTCATGCTGCTGGCCGCACCGTAGCCGTTGAGGGCGATCGACTGCGGTGACAGGCATTCCGCAAACACCACGCCTTCTTCCAGCGCCTTTTCCACTTCCTCATGGTTGAGGGTGTAGGACGGGCTGTCGATCAGACGCCGGCGATAGGCGATGGTGGCGCCACCCCAGGACTGCAGCATCGACAGGAAGTAGGGCTTGCGATGTTCCTTTGCCGCCAGCGCGCGTTCGGCGCGAATGGCGCGGCCATGGCTGAGGAATTCGTCGCCGATCTCGCGTTCTTCCTCGCTCCAGCGTGCACGCACCGCCGCGTCGTTGCTCAGTGCCACCAGCGATTCATAGCGCGACAGGAATTTTTCCACCTGCACCACGTAGTAGGCCAGTGACTCGGTGGCGGTATCGATGGCGGTCAGACCGCCGCCGATCACCAGCACCGGCAGACGCACTTGCATATTGGCGATCGAGTCCGGTTTGGCGGCACCACTCAGTTGCAGCGCCATCAGGAAATCGGAGGCGGTTCGCACGCCGCGCGCCAGACCATTCGGAATATCCAGTGTGGTGGGTTTGCCCGCACCCATGGCCAGCGCCACATGATCGAAGCCCTGCGCCCAGGCATCGTCCAGGGTGAGCGTGCCGCCAAAGCGCACCCCACCGATCAGCGCAAAGCTGTCGCGTCGCTCCAGCAGCAGACGGATCACCTTGAGAAAGTTCTTGTTCCAGCGCACCGTGATGCCGTATTCGGCCACACCACCAAAGCCGGCCATCACGCGCTGATCGAGCGATTCATACAGATCGTGGATATCGCGCACCGGTTCAAAGGCGACCCGGCTGCCATCCTCGCGCACGCCAGACAGATGCTCGGGCAGCGATTCGATCTTCAGGCCGTCGATGCCAACGACACTGTGACCGTCGTTCATGAGCTGATGCGAAAGACTGAAACCGGCCGGTCCCATGCCGGCCACCAGCACCCGGTAGCCGCTGCGCGGCAGCGGCATGGGGCGACGGATATTGAGCGGGTTCCAGCGCGTCAGCAGCGAGTAGATCTCGAAGCCCCAGGGCAGCTCCAGCACGTCTTTGAGGGTGCGGGTTTCGGCTTCGGGAATATTCACCGGCTCTTGCTTCTGATAGATGCAGGCCTTCATGCAGTCATTGCAGATGCGATGACCGGTGGCAGCGGCCATCGGATTGTCGACACAGATGATGGCCAGTGCCGACAGCGCCATACCCTGTGTCTTGGCGCTGTGGAATTCGGAAATCTTTTCTTCCAGCGGACAGCCGGCCAGGGTGACGCCGAACGGGCTTTTCTTGAACACGATGGCCTGTGGCTGCGCCGGATCGGCCTTGTCGCGCAGTCCGCGCGAGCAGGAGTCCTTGCCTTGCTTGTGGCACCAGATGCAATAGTTGGCGTGGTCCAGCGCGCCCTTGAGGTCTGTGCCCTGATCGGTCAGCTTGAAGCCTTCCCGCTGACGCTCATGGCCGGGGGCAATGCGATGTTCGGTGACACCCTGTTGCTGGCTGGCATGCACATGCGGCAGCAGGTTTTGCGGATCGGTCTTGCCAGGGGCCTTGAACAGCACGCCAGCACGCACCCGCTCTCGGCCGGCATCGGTGTGCAATGCCCAGCCGGCATAGCGCAATGCCAGTTCCAGTTGTGCCGTATGCGCAGCTTCGTCCTGCAGCCACAGCTCGACCTGGCGCGCATAGGCCAGTTCGTCCAAGGCAAGTTCGTTCAAAGCGCCACCGTCGCCGGCCTTGCCCTGGCTCTGGCCACACAGGGCGCGCAGCTCGGCTTCCAAAGCCAGGCCATCGATCTGTTGCGCTTCATCGGGTTTGATGCGGGATTGCGCCTTGCGCTGGACAAATTGGCGCTTGACGTTCCACAGCGGTGACAGCGCATCATGGCGGGAGGCCAGTTCCAGTACCTCGTCGGCGATGCCAAACAATTGCGACAGGAAGCGCTCCAGTACCGGCGACAGATCAAGCAGCAGGGCGGATTCGTCCTTGGCTTGCAGCGAGGACGGCGTACTGCGGGCGGCCGCCAGGCGTTCAGCCAGCGCCGGCTCGGCCTGTTGCAAGAAATTTAAAAAGGCCTGATCGACCTTTTGCAGTCCGGGGCGGGTGTAGAGCTCGGCGAAAGAAACGCCGAATCCAGGTTGCAGCGTTTCCAAGGCAATCTCTCTTTGACGGTTTCGACAGTCGGTGGCGGCCCGCAGTGGCTGCGGGCCGGGCCAGGCATGTATTGAAGCGGGATCAGCGCTCGAGGTATTGCAGCTTGCCTTTGACCTCGGCAAATTCGGCTGCCTCGGGCAGGGCTTCTTTCTTGTCGGTGATGACTTCCCAGCTCTTGGCCAGTTCGGCATTCAGTGCGATGTAGGCTTTCTGGTCGGCCGGCACATCATCTTCGGCATAAATCGCATTTACCGGGCACTCCGGGATGCAAACGGCACAGTCGATACACTCGTCGGGATCGATCACCAGGAAGTTCGGGCCTTCCTTGAAACAGTCCACCGGGCAGACATCAACGCAGTCGGTGTGCTTGCACTTGATGCAGGATTCGGTCACAACGTGGGTCATCGCGCTTTCCTCGGATTGAAATTCAGGGGGTGAAAAATACTGGGCTGAACGAGCGGCCGTACCGGGCTGATTTCCGGCGCATACCGCCATTCTGAATAGGGTTAATAGTTCGTACACGAACTGTTGGATTTTAAAGCATCGGCCATGGCCTCGGCAACTTGAAATATCCCATCGCAGGCCCGAAATGCGCCGGGGACTGACATAATCCGCCCCCGGCGACGTACTGCCCCGGCTTTTTCAGCCGGCATCAGCAGACGCCCGCAGTATTTCTTTCCCTCAGTGATTCAGGCAACTATTCAGGCAACTGCAAGGACATCGCATGATCAAGGTGGAAGCTTTAACCCGGTCCTTCGGCGCGAAACGCGCCGTGGACGATATTTCCTTCGAAGTGGCGCGTGGCGAGGTGCTGGGCTTTCTCGGCCCCAATGGCGCTGGCAAGTCGACCACCATGCGCATGATCACCGGCTTCATCCCTCCTTCGGGCGGGAAGGTCTCGGTCTGCGGCTTCGATGTGGTCGACCATCCGCTGGAGGCCAAGCGCCGCATCGGCTATCTGCCGGAATCCGCACCGTCCTACAGTGACATGTCGGTGATTGCCTTTCTCAATTTCGCAGCCGATATGCGCGGTCTGCGCGGCGATTTGCGCAAGCAAGCCATCCGTCGGGTGGTGCAGACCTGTCACCTGGACAGCGTGCTGGGCCAGACCATCGACACCTTGTCCAAGGGATTTCGCCATCGCACCTGCCTGGCGCAGTCCATCATTCATGACCCCGAGGTGCTGATCCTCGACGAGCCGACCGACGGCCTCGACCCGAACCAGAAGCACGAGGTACGCGAACTGATCCGCACCATGGGCAAGACCAAGGCCATCATTTTTTCCACGCACATTCTGGAAGAGGTGGAGGCGGTGTGTGATCGGGCCATCATCATCGATCGTGGTCGCATCGTGGCCAATGGCACGCCGGCTGAATTGAAAGCCGGAGCGCCGAGCGGCCGGCTGGAAGATTTCTTCCGTTCCATCACCCGTTCTGACACCGTGCAGCACGCTGAAGCAGGAGCCCAGGCATGAATGCCCCCGACATGAACGCCGCAGTGACGGCCGCTTCCAATCCACCCGTGCTCAGCGCCTGGGCCGCCATCAAGGCCATCGCCAAGCGCGAACTGTCGGCCTATTTCGAGTCGCCGGTGGCCTATGTGTTTCTGGTGATTTATCTGCTGCTGGCTGGCTTTTTTACTTTTACCTTTGGTGGTTTTTTCGAGCGCGGCGAAGCCTCGCTGGGTGCCTTTTTCAACTGGCTGCCCTGGTTGTTCCTGTTCCTGGTGCCTGCGGTCGGCATGCGTCTTTGGGCCGAGGAGCAACGCCTGGGCACACTGGAGCTGCTGTTGACGCTGCCGATCACCACCTGGCAGGCCATTCTTGGCAAGTTCCTCGCGTCCTGGTTGTTCCTGGGCATCGCCTTGCTGCTGACCTTCCCGGTGGTGCTGACGGTGAATGTGCTGGGTGATCCTGACAACGGCGTGATCGCTGCCGGCTATGTCGGTGCCATGTTGCTGGCAGGCGCCTACCTTGCCATCGCCTGCATGACCTCGGCCTTGTCACGCAATCAGGTGGTGTCCTTCATTCTGGCAGTGGTGCTTTGCCTGCTGCTGGTGCTGGTGGGATTTGCTCCGGTCACCGATCTGCTGTCGCGCTGGTTCGGCCCGGTGGTGATCGAGGCCATTGCCGCCTTCTCGGTGGTCACGCATTACGATGGTTTTCAGAAGGGCGTACTGGATAGCCGCGACCTGCTGTATTTCCTGTCGGTGATCTTCTTTTCCCTGTTTGCCACCGGCGTGATCATCCGCGACCGGCGCGCCGGCTGAATCCGAGAGAACACAGTCATGAACAACATGAGCAATAAGCAATCGACTTTTCTTTATTCCAGTGCCGGACTGATCGCCGTTCTGGTGATTCTGGTGCTGGGCAATTTCATCCTGGGCTTTGTCAACACGCGCGTCGATCTCACCGAGGGCCGGTTGTACACGCTCTCGGCGGGTACGCGCGCGGTGCTGGCCAAGCTGGACGCACCGGTCAAGGTGCGTTTCTATTACACCCAGGGCGAGCAGAACGTGCCGGTGCCGATCAAGGCCTTTGCCCGTCGTACCGAAGATCTGCTGATGGAGTTTCGCAAGGCGGCCGGTGGCAAGCTGATCCTGGAGAAACTGGACCCGCAGCCGGACTCGGACGCCGAGGACTCGGCCGCACTGGATGGCATCGAGGCGCAGCAACTGCCAACCGGCGAGCGTTTCTATCTTGGCATCGCAGTCAGTTACGCCGATCAGAAGCTCGGTCTGCCGATGTTGAACCTCGATCGTGAGCAGTTGATCGAGTACGACCTGACCCGTGCCATTGCCCGCGCCAGTACCACCGAAAAGCCAGTCATCGGCGTGATGAGCCCGATGCCGGTATTTGGTGGCCGTGGCAATCCGATGATGGGCATGCCGCCATCAGAGAAATGGGTGTTCGTCAGCGAATTGCAGCGCGACTTCAACGTGCGCCGGGTGGACCAATCGGGCACGCGTATCCCGGACGACATCAAGGTGCTGCTGGTGCTGAATCCGCGTGGCATAGGCGACGAGGGCCAGTACGCCATCGATCAGTTCGTGCTGCGTGGCGGCAAGCTGATCGCGGCGGTGGACGCCTATGCCTACTTCGATCAGATGCCCGGCCCGGGCGGGCAGGGCGGTGGCGGTACCTCGTCCAGTCTGGACAAGTTGTTCAAGGCCTGGGGCGTGGGCTTCGATGCCGGCAAGGTGATCTCGGACATGAAGTTCATGTCCGGTGGCGGCGAGCGCTCCAGCCCGACCGTTCTCACCTTGCATGGTCCGGCCTTGAATAACGACGATGTCGCGACCAGCCAGCTGGGCCGCATCTTCTTTCCCTTCTCCGGCGCTTTCAGCCTGAGCAATGACGGCAAGCCGGCCGATGGCCTGAAGTCGAGCGTGTTGGTGAAGAGCTCCACCTTCTCGCAGTTCGTCGATAACACCAATGCCACCGACCAGGGACAGAAGGCACAGATCGGCTTCAAGCCTTCCGGGGTTGAGCATGCCCTGGCCTTGCGCCTGAGCGGCAAGTTCAAGTCGGCATTTCCTGAGGGCGCACCGCGTGCTGATAAGGCCGCGGATGCAGCCAAGGGTGCCCCGGCAGCGCATCTGCAGGAATCCACCGGCGAAGGCGCCGTGGTGCTGCTGGCTGACAGCGACTTCCTCAACGATGGCGCTGCAGTGCAGATCGGCGAGGTGTTCGGTCAGCGCGTGGTGATGCCGGTCAACGGCAACCTGGCGCTGGGCCAGGCCTTGGTGGAGCAGTTTGCCGGCGACTCTAACCTGGTGAATTTGCGTACCCGGGCGGTGGCGTCGCGGCCGTTCACGGTGATCCGCGAAATGGAAGCGCGTGCCTCGCAGGCCTATCTGGGCAAGATCAAGGCGCTGGAAGACAGTCTTCAGCAGACCACCGAGAAGCTGCAGGCCTTGCAAAAGACCCGCGCGCCGGGCCAGGGCGCAATCCTGTCGGCCGAGCAGCAACTGGAGCTGGAGAACTTCCGCAAAAAGGCCGCCGAGGGCCGGCGCGAGCTGAAGGAAGTGCGGCGTGATCTGCGTGCCGACAGCGAGGCGCTGCAGTTCTGGACCAAGGTGGCCAACATTGCGCTGGTGCCGCTGTTGGTAGCGCTGGCCGGTCTGGGGCTTGCCATCATCCGTCGTAAAAGGGTTGTAACTGTATGAATAAAAAGCAGTTTTTACTAGTTCTCGGGGTGCTGGTGGCGCTGCTTGCGGCCGGTGGCGGACTGCTCTGGTCCGAGCGCAGCGACTGGAAGACCAGCGATACCAAGGCCGGTCAGCGCCTGATTCCTGACCTCAAGGCCAGCGATGTGGCCGAGCTGGTGATCAGCGCTGCCGGCGAGCGCCTGACCCTGAAAAAAGGCGAGGCCGGCTGGGGCATTGTGGAACGTAATGGCTTTCCGGCCAATGTCGAACGCATTGGCGAGCTGTTGCTGAAGCTGGTCGAAATGAAGGTAGTGCAGACCGATGCCGCCGCCGACAGCCAGCGCGCGCGCCTGGGCTTGCTGGAGCCGGGTGCTGATGGCGGCAAGGCCGAGGGTGCGGCCAAGGACGACGCGAATGTGCCGGGCACCGTGCTCGAGTTGAAGGATGGCGCGGGCAAGTCGCTGGCGCGATTGCTGTTGGGCAAGAAGCTCAGCAAGTCGGTGGAGGGCCCTGCCGGTGCACGCCAGGAAGCTGCCGGCCGCTATCTGCTCTCCGGCAATGCCGAGAGCGGCAAGATGCTGAACGTCATCGTGGTGTCGGACCCGCTGGCGCAAGTCGAGGTGGCTGCCGAACAGTGGGTGGCCAAGGAGCTGATCCGGGTCGAGCGCGCCAAATCGATCGTGGCCACCGGCCCGGATGGACGCCAGCGTTTCGCGTTGAGCCGAGAGAACGACGATGCCGAGTGGAAGCTGGCCGGCGGCGAGAAGGGCGATAGCAGCAAGATCATCGATGTCACCAGCGGCATGATTTCGATGAACCTGACCGATGTTGTTGCTGGTGACAAAGGCAATCCCAGTGCCGAGAACGGCCTAGACAAGCCGGTGGTGATCAAGGCCGACACGCTGGACGGCATCAGCTACGTGTTGCGCCTGGGTGCCAAATCGGGCGAAGACAAGATCTACGCCCGGGTGTCGGTGAGCGGTGAGATCGCGCAGAACATTCCGCGCACGCCGCCCAAGGACGAAAAGGCCGAGGACAAGGACAAGAACGACCAGAGCTGGATCGAGCATCGCAAGCGCGAAGCAGCCCGTGTGGCGCGCGAGAAAAAACTCGAAGGCTGGACCTTGCTGCTGTCTCGCAATGCGGTGGAAGCGCTACTTCGTGAGCGGGCGCAATTCCTGCCGGCCAAGAAAACCGACGACAAGAAGGGTGGCCGCTAGGGCTAACCCAGCACCGCAAGACAGGTTGTTTAACATCAGAGGTCTAAGAGGTCAGCATGCAAATACAGGGCAGCACATTCATCGTTACTGGCGGCGCATCCGGATTGGGCGAGGGCACTGTCCGCATGCTGGCGGCAGCGGGTGCCCATGTGGTAATTGCAGACCTGCAGGTAGAGAAGGGCGAGGCCCTGGCCAAGTCGCTGCCTTCGGCGCGCTTTGTGCGCTGTGATGTCACCAGCGAAGCGGATGCGCAGGCGGCAGTGGCGTTGGCGCAAAGTGCTTTCGGCGCGCTGCAGGGTCTGGTGAATTGCGCCGGCATCGCCATCGGTGAAAAAACCGTAGGCAAGAATGGTCCGCATGCGCTGGCCAGTTTCAGCAAGGTGATCGGCATCAACCTCATCGGCAGCTTCAACATGATCCGTCTGGCCGCGGCGGCCATGTGCCAGGGCCAGCCCAATGCCAGTGGTGAACGTGGCGTGATCGTGAATACCGCATCGGTGGCGGCGTATGACGGGCAGATTGGTCAGGCTGCGTACTCGGCGTCCAAGGCCGGCATCGTCGGCATGACGCTGCCGATTGCACGTGATCTGGCGCGGGATGGCATCCGCATCTGCACCATCGCCCCCGGCATTTTCTGGACACCGATGATGGGTGCCATGCCGCAGGAAGTGCAGGACTCGCTGGCCAAGCAGATCCCGTTTCCCTCGCGTCTGGGCCGCCCCGACGAATACGCTGCACTGGCGCGGCATATCGTTGAGAACGAAATGCTCAATGGTGAAACCATCCGCCTCGATGGTGCCATTCGCATGGGTCCGAAGTAGGGCGCTACGAGGGAATGCCGCAGCCTTGTGCGATAATTCAAGGCTGCGGAGAGATGGCCGAGCGGTCGAAGGCGCACGCCTGGAAAGCGTGTATACGTCCAAAGCGTATCGAGGGTTCGAATCCCTCTCTCTCCGCCAAGTGCCTTTATAAATCAATGACTTACGGCACTTTTTCCGGTTGGCATATCCACCGGCATACCAAAAACTAGGGTGCTGCGATCAGCCTCTGCTCCAGCTTCTCGTCATCACACTGCACCTCCCCGTAGCAACGCCACGCGCACCACACAGAACTGGCATCGGGCAAGAGCAAAAATTCCCGCTAGCCTGTCCCCTACCCCCGGGGCACCCCCCCATTTTTCAATCTGGTTCCATCCGCCTACCCTTACACTGGGTTTTGGACGAACGATGGGGCGTTTTCGATGCTTAGGTCGGCTTGGCACGACTTTGGTGCTACAAGCTGTGGGCTGTACCCGGTCTCGTAGACACGGACTTAAGCATATTGCATTGATTCAAAGTTTGCAGGGCTGACATATCCGATGGTTGAGTGCCGACGCTTTG
>CAIPUP010000360.1 GCA_903868285.1 uncultured beta proteobacterium | reverse complement strand
GCCAGCACATCGGTCACGCCCTGGCCAAAGCCCTTGTACGGGATGTGCGTCATGTCCAGACCACCGCTCATGGTGCGGATCAGTTCCATCGACAGATGCTGCTGACCACCGCTGCCGGAGGAGGCATAGGACCACTTGCCCGGCTGTGACTTGATCAGATCGATCAGCTGACGCAGGTTGCTGGCGGGTACCGCCGGATTGACCAGCAGCACAAACGGCCCCTGCGCCACATTCACCACCGGTGCAAAGTCACGCACTGGGTCGTAGGGAAGATTGGGGATGAGATTGGGGGTGAGGGTGATGGGTGCATCGGCCGCGAACAGCAGCGTATAGCCATCGGCTGGGCTCTTGGCCACCAGCTCGGTACCGATGCCACCCGAGGCGCCGGTACGGTTCTCCACCACCACGCTCTGACCCCACAGGCGCGACAGTTCGTTGGACATGATGCGGCCGTAGATGTCGGGCGTGCCGCCAGGCGGGAAGGTGACGATGACGCGCACCGCCCGGTTGGGCCAGGACTGGGCCTGGACCAGCGTCGAAAGACCCAGACCGAGGCCCAGCAGGCCGAGCGACAGCAAGCCCACCAACAGTCCTTTTAAGTCGCCGCGAAAATAATGTAAGTTATTGATTTTAAACAATTTTTTTCTCCATACGGTTTGATGCCGCCGCGTTTGATGCCGCCGTGTTTGATGCCACGGGTCTTGCTCGCATGCGCCTTGATTCAATCCGCCTTGATATTGGCTGCCGCCGCCACTCGCGTCCAGCGCTCCATGTCGGCCTTCATCAGGCTGGCCAGGCGCTCGGGCGTGCCACCAGCAGCCACGAAGCCCTGCTTGGTCAGCGACTCGCGCATCGCGGCATCGGCCAGGATGGCATTGGCATGGCTGTTCAGTCGGCTGAGCAGTTCGGCCGGCGTGCCTGCCGGGGCCAGCAGTGCATACCAGTTCGAGGCCACCACTTTGGGATAGCCCTCCTCGGCCAGGGTCGGCGCATTCGGGAACACCGCGCTGCGCTCGGCCGCCACCACCGCCAGCACCCGCAGCTGGTTGTTCTGCACATAGGGCAGCGCCGCCGAGGACGGCATCACCATGGCCTCGAGCCGACCGCCGATGAGATCGCTCACCGCGCCGCCAAAGCCCTTGTACGGCACATGCACCAGCTCGACGCCGGACTCCTGTTTGAACAGCTCCATTGCCAGGTGATGCGGTGTGCCATTGCCTGGGGTGCCGTAGAACAACTTGCCGGGCTGGCTGCGGGCATGACTGACCAACTCCTTGACATTGCGGGCGCTCGAACCCGGCCCGACCACCAGGGTCTGTGCGCCGCTGGCCAGCATGATGATGGGCGCGAACTGCCGCAACGGGTCGTAGCGCAGGTTGCGATTGACCGCGGCATTGTTGACGAAGGTGGCGGCGGTGACCAGCAGGGTGTAGCCATCGGGTGCACTGCGCGCCACCAGCTCATGGCCGATGTTGCCGCTGGCACCGGCACGGTTGTCCACCACCAGCGACACGCCCAGGCGCTCGGACAAACGCTGCGCCATGCCGCGCGCAATGGCATCCACACCGGTACCGGGCGTGAACGGCACAACAATGGTGATGGGACGTGCCGGCCAGCTCTGTGCCATGACCGGCAAACCGTATAACAACAAGGCCATCAACACTGACAGTGCTGCGGCTGGGAAGAAGTGGAATTTTCGTGGCTGCATCGCGTTCTGCTCCGTTAATCTACGGCATCATTATTGCCCGATTCGCCTGTTCTTCCCTCATGTTCAACGCGTCCCAGCCCATGGCTGACCTGCGGCGCACAGTCCGCTCACGGAGTGCAAGGTATGACCGAGTTTCATGACGCCATGACAGCTGCTGGCGTGAAAGCACTCTGGGAGCAGCAGGATCGTCACCACTTTCCGCCCGAGCCGGCGCATCTGTGGCCCTGGCGCAGCATCAATCCATTGATCGACGCTG
Organism: uncultured beta proteobacterium; assembly: GCA_903868285.1. Taxonomy (GTDB): domain Bacteria; phylum Pseudomonadota; class Gammaproteobacteria; order Burkholderiales; family SG8-39; genus CAIPUP01. The sequence continues at coordinate 4,867 of CAIPUP010000360.1, read as the reverse complement.
CCATCGCCGCCACTGATATGCACAACGCCGAACGGCGGGTGCTGATTCTCAACAATCCGATCTTTCATGGCAGTGAGCGCGACGGCGCGGTGGTCAACCTGGCCGTGAACCTGCAGGTGTTGATGCCGGGTGAGCGCGCCAGACCGCATCGGCACAGCATGCATGCGCTGCGCTTTGTGCTCGAAGGCGAGGGCGTCACCACGGTGGTCGAAGGCAAGCCCTGCCCGATGTTGCCGGGTGACATGATCCTCACCCCGGGGACCACCTGGCATGAACACATCCATGCGGGACAGGGCCGTTGCGTCTGGGTTGATGCGCTGGATGTCCCGCTGCATCGGTATCTGCGCGACCCGGTGTTCGAGCCTGGGCCAGCACACGATCTGTTGGCGCTGCCAGCCGACAGCAGCTTTGCCGCGGCCGGACTGGTGAGTGCCGAGACCATGCCGTCCACTCCTTATTCACCGATGTTTCGCTATGCCTGGGCGCAAGCCAAGGCAGCACTGGATGCATTGCCGGCCGCGCCCGATGGTTCACGTCGCCTGCGCTATGTGCATCCGCTGCATGGCGGCGCGGTGATGCCAACGCTGGATTGCTATCTGCTCGGGCTCGCGCTGCAACAGCCGCATCAACCACGACTGAGCAATTGCAATACGGTCTGTGTGGTGGTGCAGGGCACGGGGTGGTCGATGGTGGGTGGCAAGCGTATCGAATGGCAGGCCAAGGACATCTTCACGCTGCCACACAATCAGGTGGTGACCCATTGCGCGGGCAGCAGCGATGCGGTGCTGTTTCAGGTCACCGATCGGGAGATTCTCAGACGGCTGGAGTTGCTGCGCGAAGCGTAGTGCGCTACTGCGACGAGCAAAATATCGAACGCTGCCGCAACACCCGTTACATCCAGCAAGACAGAAAAGTTCAGGGAAAGAAAAGGCAATGAGCAAGAAATCACCGCGCAAGACCACAAGCAACAACGCCAATAACAACAAAACCGACGGCAGCGCGCGTGACGTATTGCCGGTACTGATCGTTGGCGCCGGGCCGGTCGGACTCGGTCTGGCGGCCGAGTTGGGCAGCCGCGGCATACGCTGCATGGTGGTGGAGCGTGGTGATGGCACGATTTCCCATCCGCGTGCCAACACCATCAACTCGCGCACCATGGAGTATTGCCGGCGCTGGGGAATTGCCGAAGCCGTGCGTCAGGCCGGCACGCCACCGGAGTTTCCCTCGGACATCGTTTACCTGAGCTCCCTGCCTGGCTTCGAGGTCGCGCGTATTGCGCGACCCAGCTACGGCGGGCTTAAACCGCTGGCCACCACGCCGGAGCAGTCACAGCGCTGCAATCAGCTGTGGTTCGATCCCATCATGCGCGAGCTGGTCAAGAGCCTGGCGCCCACGGTCGAGCTGCGGTTTGGTGTCGGCTTTGAGTCTTTTGTTGAGGATGCCGAGGGCGTGAGCGTGACCTTGCGCGATGCCAACGGCAAACGCGAACAACATCGTGCTCGCTATCTTGCTGCCTGCTGCGGCGGGCAGAGTGGCATCCCCGAAGCGTTGGGCATACGCATGGAAGGCATCGATGTGGTGTCCTACAACCTGAATGTATTTCTGCGCATTCCGGAGCTATGGAATCATCACGACAAAGGCAAGGCAGCTTTCTATTACTTCATCGATGACCCCGACAACGAAAGCGGTGGCTTTGATGTCAACCTGATCGAGCTCAATGGTGCCGATCTTTGGCGGCTCGGGATCAATCAGGGCACACGCGCCATACCCGCCGATCAGGTGGATATCCATGGCCTGATCCGACGCATGTTCGGGCAACAGTTCGGACGTACGGTGCAATACGAAATCGTATCGGCCCTGCCCTGGACCTGTCGTAGCCTGGTGGCTACCGGCTTCGGACGCGGCCGGGTGTTTCTGGCCGGTGATGCGGTGCATAAGCACGGCCCGCATGGCGGCTTTGGCATGAACACCGGTATGGGCGATGCGGTCAACCTGGGCTGGAAGCTGGCGGCGATGATCGAAGGCTGGGGCGGAGCGCATCTGCTCGACAGCTATGAGGCCGAGCGTCGACCCGTAGCGCAACGCGTGGTGGCAGAGGCGACCGACAATCTTTCGCGGCGCTTTGATCGTGATTTGCTGGCCGCAGCAGGCGAGGACAGCGCTGCCGGTGCAACGGCACGCGCCACGCTGCAACAGCAGATTCTCGAGAACAAGACCAAACAGTTTGTCTCGGATGGTCTGGTGCTGGGCATCAGCTATGCCGGTTCGCCGATTGTGGTTGAGGATCAGGGTTCGGCGTTGTCAAACGCGCCGGCGAGCGATGTCACAAAATATGTTCCCAGCACACAGCCCGGTGCGCGCGCGCCACATGCCTGGGTGAATGAGGGCGTGTCCACCATCGACCTGTTTGGCAAGGGTTTCGTGTTGCTGCGTTTTGGTCCGGCATCGCCGTCTTTGACAGTACTGGAATCTGCGGCGCTGGCGCGGAAGATGCCGCTGGCTATCGTCGACATTGACGATGACAGCATCGCATCGCTCTACGGCAAGCCTCTTGTTTTGGTACGCCCGGACGGCCATGTGGCCTGGCGGGGCGATGTGCTGCCGGTCGATGCCGGACAAATGCTGGATAGCGTGCGAGGCGCCTGAACATGCTGAAGATCGCAACACTGCTGATGATCGGCCTGCTCGGGTCACAAGTCGGCGCGCAGAGCTTTCCCAGCCGTCCCATTACCATCGTGGTGCCGTTTTCAGTTGGCACTACCGCCGATGTGCTGGCGCGCAGTCTGGGGCGGGTGATGGCCGAACGCCTGGGCGGCAGTGTCATCGTCGATAACAAGGCCGGTGCCAGTGGCGCGATAGGCGCGGAATTTGTTGCGAAATCGGCGCCGGACGGACACACCTTGTTTTCCACCGCCACCAGCTTTGTGATGAACAAGGCGCTGAACCCGGCGCTGCGTTACGACCCGATTCGGCAGTTTTCCCCGCTCGCGTTAATTGCCACGGGAGATATGGGTCTGGTGGTACACCCTTCGCTGCCGGTACAAAACGTGGCTGATCTGATCAAACTGGCACGCAGCAAGCCCGGTGGTCTGACCTATGCATCGCCGGGCAATGGCACACCGATGCATCTGGCCATGGAATTGTTCAAGCAGGAGGCGGGCGTTGACCTGCTGCATGTACCGTACAAGGATCAGGGTGGGGCGTTAACCGACCTCATGGCCGGGCGCACCGATGCCATGATGACGGTGATCTTCACGGTGCAGAATCAAATACGTTCGGGAAAGATGCGCCTGGTGGGAACACTGACCAGCGAACGCAGTAGCACCACACCAACAACGCCAACGCTGCGTGAGCAGGGGGTGCCAGGGGTGAATGTGCAGGTCTGGTACGCCCTGGTGGCACCAGCGGGTTTACCCAGCTCAGTGCAATCGCGTCTGAACGAGAGTATCAACGCCGCCTTGCAGCGCAAGGACATACGCGAGGTGTTCGAGAATCAGGGACTGGTGCCAGCCGGGGGTTCACCCGAACGCCTGGGCGAGTGGATGCGCAATGAGTTATCGCGCTGGCAGAAAGTTGTGAGTAGCGCCGGGATCAAACCGGACTGATACGCCACACTGAATTACTACAGCGCAGCGCGTTGCGCCCAAGTCCAGTGCAAGTTCAGCGCTTGGAGCGCAGCTTGCGGATGGCCGCCAGCTCGGCGGCAAGGATGGCCAGTTCGCCTTCGACCGTCGCGATTTCCTGCTTGTCCACCGCCTTGGCACGAGCCTCCTCGGCGCGCTTGATGGCGTCGTTGGCCTTGGCTTCATCCAGGTCATGCCCGCGGATCGCGGTATCAGCCAAGACCGTCACCACACCCGGCTGCACTTCCAGAATGCCGCCAGCGACAAAGATGAATTCTTCCTCGCCGCCATCCGCCGGCTTGATACGCACCGCACCCGGCCGGATGCGGGTGATCAGCGGCGTATGGCGGGGATAGATACCGAGTTCACCCGACTCTCCGGGCAGTACGACGAACTCGGCTGCGCCCGAATAGATGGACGCTTCCGCGCTGACGACATCGACTTGCAAGGTGTTGGCCATGATTGTGTTGCGCTCCGCTTACTGCAGCGTCTTGGCCTTTTCGAAGGCTTCCTCGATGCCACCAACCATATAAAAAGCCTGCTCCGGCAGATGGTCGCACTCGCCGTTGACGATCATCTTGAAGCCCTTGATGGTATCGGCCAGCGGAACGATCTTGCCCGGCGAGCCGGTGAACACTTCGGCCACATTGAACGGCTGCGACAGGAAACGCTGGATCTTGCGGGCACGCGCCACCGCCAGCTTGTCCTCGGGCGAGAGTTCGTCCATGCCAAGGATGGCGATGATGTCGCGCAATTCCTTGTAGCGCTGCAGCGTGGTCTGCACCGCACGGGTGGTGTTGTAGTGGTCTTCACCGATGACGTTCGGATCGAGCTGACGCGAGGTCGAGTCGAGCGGATCGACCGCCGGGTAAATACCCAGCGAAGCGATGTCACGCGACAGCACCACGGTGGCATCCAGGTGCAGGAAGGTGGTGGCCGGCGACGGATCGGTCAAGTCATCGGCTGGCACGTACACCGCCTGGATCGAGGTGATCGAGCCGACCTTGGTGGAGGTAATACGCTCTTGCAGACGACCCATTTCTTCGGCCAGCGTCGGCTGATAACCCACCGCCGAAGGCATACGACCGAGCAGCGCCGAAACTTCGGTACCAGCCAGGGTGTAGCGATAGATGTTATCGATGAACAACAGAATGTCGCGGCCTTCATCACGGAAACGCTCGGCCATGGTCAGACCGGTCAGCGCCACGCGCAAGCGGTTGCCCGGCGGCTCGTTCATCTGGCCG
>CAIPUP010000359.1 GCA_903868285.1 uncultured beta proteobacterium | reverse complement strand
GCCTTAGCGGTTGCGGTGCGGCTGTCGCGAGCCAGAATGCGTTTCAATTCCATGATTTCCTCGTCGTCCTGTAAAGCGTTATCTGAGAGCTAAATAAGTTCGTGTCTTGCGTTCGTTACGTTGGTTGCGTTCGTAGTCCGTGCTGTGCGATCAGTATTAATCGCGCTTGGCTTCGATTTCCACGTTGTAGATCACCTTCACTGCCTGATCATCTGGAATCTCGGAGTACGACAGCACCACCAGGTCGGCCACGCGATGGCGTGCGGTGCGTGATAGCCAGGGGCGGATGCTGGGCGAAACCACCAGCACCGACGCATGGCCCTGCTCTTGCACGGCATTGGCACTACGGCGCAGCGCCGCAAACAGGCTCTCGGCCAGTCCGGGTTCGAGCACCGTGCCACTGTCGGAAGATCCCTGCTGCAGCGCGTTGTGCAGCATCTGCTCCAGGCTGGGGTCGAGGGTCATCACCTGCAGGGTGTCACCGCTACCGGCCAGCGCCTGCACGATCAGGCGACCGAGCTTGGGACGAACCATGGTGGTGAGCTGCTCCGGATCCTGCGAGCGGTTGCTGCACTCGGCCAGGGTCTCGATGATGGTACGCATGTCACGAATCGGCACTGATTCGGCCAGCAGGTTCTGCAACACCCGCGTCACCACACCCAGCGACACCTTGCCGGGGATCAAATCCTCGACCAACTTGGGCGCACGCGCGGCCAGCTTGTCCAGCAGCTGCTGGGTTTCGTCATGGCTGAGGAATTCCGATGCGTTTTCACGCAGGATTTTGTTGAGGTGGGTGGCGACAGCGGTCGGCGCATCGACCACGGTGTAGCCCAGGGTACGGGCATAGTCTTTTTGCGACGGATCGATCCACACCGCTTCCAGACCGAACGCCGGCTCCTTGGTCGGTATGCCTTCGAGCTTGCCGTAGACCTGACCGGGGTTGATCGCCAGATCGCGTCCCATCTTGATCTGACCGGTGCCACGCACCACGCCATTCAACACAATGTTGTAGGCATCCGGATCAAGGTTGAGCGCATCACGAATACGCACCGGCGGCACCAGAAAGCCCAGTTCGGCCGAGAGCTTCTTGCGTACCCCCTTCACCCGCGTCATCAACTGTCCACCGGTCTCCTGGTTCACCAGCGGAATCAGGCCATAACCGATTTCCAGACCGATCAGATCGACCTGGTCGATATCGGTCCAATCCAGTTCCTTGGGCGGCTCGGGTGCCAGTGGCTCGCCACCGGGCTCACCCGGCAGAGGCATGGTTTCGCGCCGCAGCATCATGTAGCCCAGACCGGCCGTGGCCAGACCCAGGGTCAAAAACACGGCATGCGGCATGCCCGGCACCAGGCCCAGGGCAATCAGTACACCGGCCGACACGATCAACGGTGCCGGACGCGACAACTGGCTGGCGGCCTGCTGCGTCATCGACTCGGCCGTGGTCACGCGCGTCACGATGATGGCGGTGGCCAGCGACAGAAACAACGCCGGCACCTGCGCCACCAGACCGTCACCGATGGTCAGCAGGGTGTAGATACGGCCGGCATCGCCCAGCGACAATCCGTGCATGCCAACACCGATGGCCAGACCGCCCACGATGTTGATGACCAGAATCAGCAAACCGGCAATGGCGTCACCACGCACGAACTTCGAGGCACCGTCCATGGCACCGAAGAATTCCGCTTCCTGCGATACCTCGGCGCGGCGCTTCTTGGCCTGCTCCTGATTGATCAGGCCGGCGTTCAGGTCGGCGTCGATGGCCATCTGCTTGCCGGGCATGGCATCCAGGGTGAAACGGGCAATCACCTCGGACACACGGCCCGCACCCTTGGTCACCACGATGAAGTTGATGATCATCAAGATGCCGAAAATGATGAAACCGACCAGGTAGTTGCCGGCGATCACGAACTCGCCAAACGACTGAATCACCTTACCGGCAGCGTCCGGGCCCTTGTGGCCTTCCACCAGCACGATCCGGGTCGAGGCCACGTTCAAGGCCAGGCGCAGCATGGTGGTCAGCAGCAGTACCGAAGGAAAGGATGAGAACTCCAGCGGCTTGGTGGTGCGGATGGCCACCATGATCACCATCAGGCCGGTAATCAGGTTGAAGGTGAACAACACATCCAGCAGAAAGGCCGGCAGCGGGATCACCAGCATGGCCATGATCACCATGACCAGCAGCGGGATGCCGAGCTCCCCGACTTTGATGCCGAGAATGTTCTGGCGCAAATTTGACAGTGCAAGTGAGCTCATCGTTTTCCGGTCCGGCGATATTCGTAAGTTATTGTTTTTGCTGGATTTTTTTCTGCCATATCCAGCCGTCAGGGAACACTTGAGCAAGCGCTGTGCCAAGCCCCTCACTAGACCACACCCAGACCACGCCCAAACCGCGCTACGGCCGGCCGGCAGCCGGCCCGGAGCCGCCCCGCCAAAGCTGTCATGGTTCTTGCTGTATGTGACGCAGGGTCCCTGAGGGGTCCACGTTCACTGCCACGAGACTTTTATGCCCGTTTTGCAACCTGCACTTAATATTCAATCAAATCAAGAACTTAGCATCCGTCATCCGACGCGCGAAGCGGATCGGCCGGCACCGGAGCGGTTCGGCTCGGCGATGCGGGAGGCAAATGTTGCGCTCAAGCGGCCAAACACTGCCGCGCCCAAAAATCAGGGCGGCAAGGATTCGCCGCCGCGCGATCTGCATGCCGTGCGCCTCGGACCCAAAGTCAAACTGATCACGCCCAAGGCCGCCCCGCCGGATCAGGCCAGTCTGGTGGATTTCGCCCGGAACCAAGGCATGAGCCAGGACATGCTGGCGCTACTGCGTAATGCCGCCCGTCCGGCAGCGAGCCCCGACGGCTCGGCCATGAATCCAGACGCCAATCAGGCCGGTTTGACCCAGGACGGCGGCGATGGCAGCGCCCTGAGCACTGCCGGCAGCGATGCCGCCCTGCTCGACGCGATGCAGGCTGCAGCCGCCGCCGCAAATCAGACCAGCGCGCAAGCACTATCGGCACTGGCCGCCCAGGCGGCGCAGCTGGTCGCACAATCGACTGCACAACAGACTGCACAACAGACCGCACAACAGACCGCACAAGCCGGCACACCCATCGACGCCAGCGCCCCTTCGAGCGCTCTAGTCCTGGGCGCAGCGAACCCGGGCTCGGCAAGCGCAATCAATCTGCAAGCCCTGTTTGATCGTCCGTTGCAGCTATTGCCAGGCAATGCCGGCGATGCCGCCACCAATGCTGACAACAGTAACGGCCGCAATCCCTTGGCAACCATCCCGAGCGCCGGCACGCTGCCAGGCACGCTCACCGGCCAGGCTGCAGACGCTGCCAGCCAGGCTGCGGCCCTGCTGGCGGCAGGCCTGGCTGCCGACCGCAAAGCGGGCACCGACAAGCCCATGGGCAGCAATACGATCAGCGGCAATGGCTTGGGCGGCAATGGCTTGGGAGGCAATGGCCTGGGCGACGGCGAGCTGCAAAGCCAGGACGCAAACGCCGAGGCTGGCGCCACCGCCAAGCCGGCCAGCGACGACGTCATGGCCTCGGTCAAGCTGAGCGTCATCGATCATGAGGAGGAGCCCGGCCGGCCGGCACGTTTTCTGGCCGACCAGGGCACGCCGCCCCTGAACGAGCGGACCCTGAACGACCGGGCCCAGAACGACCGCGCGGCGAATGACCGACTCAGCGGCGCTGGCGGCCTGGATTCCGCCGCCAATTTGTCTGGCAACCCCGCAACGAACGACGCTACCGCAACACAAACAACCGTGGCTGCGCCCAGCACCCCATCGCCCAGCGCGCTGAATCCGGCACAAGCCGCAGCCAGCCCGGAGGCGCGCCTGGACCTGGGCAAGCAAGTACCCGATACCGTCGAAAGCTTCCATGAGGCCTATCTCAAGGGCAGCGAGGCCTATGAGCAGCTGTCGGAAAAGCTCGGCAAGGTTCTGGGCGAGCGCCTGTCGGCGCAGATTGCCCGCGGCGAGTGGAGCCTGCGATTGCAGCTCAGCCCGGCCCATCTGGGCGCTATCGATATCCGGCTGCAGATGCGCAAGGGCGAACTGAATGCGGTGTTCGGCGCAGCCGAAGCCCACACCCGCGATCTGCTGTCTGACGGCATGCAGCAACTGCGCGATTCACTGGCGCAATCCGGCCTGCAACTGAGCCAGAGCGACGTACAAGCCGATGCCCGTGGAGCCGGTCATTCACAAAGCGCAGCGGCGCAGAACGCCTCGGCACAGTCTGGCGGCAACGGCAGCGCGAGCGGCCCGCGCGCGCAGGCGGCGGAATCTTCAGCCCTGCTGAATACCGACGACACCGCCACCAGCCAGGGCAGCACCCTGCGCAAGGCTGGCAGCAAGCCGGACGGCTTGGTCGACGTATTAGCGTAACGACCCCGGGCGTAACGACCCCGGGCGTAATAACCCCGGGCGTAATTCACTACGTACCGCCCCGCTCCACCCCGAAAGGCCCGTGCCAATGAATAGTTGGCACGGGCCTTGCTCATATCCCCGTTGTGAGCACT
>CAIPUP010000358.1 GCA_903868285.1 uncultured beta proteobacterium | reverse complement strand
GTCGTCTCGCCGACCACGGCGAAGGGGCAGCGCTCGCGCTCGCAGAAGGCCGCGAACTCGGCCAGGCGCGAAGGCGGCAGCGCCATGACGTAACGTTCTTGCGCCTCGTTCGACCAGATCTCGGCCGGCGACATGCCGGGCTCCTCGATCTTCACCTTGCGGAGTTCGAAAACCGCACCGGCGCCACCGCCGTACGCGAGCTCGGGGAAGGCGTTGGAGATGCCGCCGGCGCCGACGTCGTGGATCGACAGGATCGGGTTGCCATCGCCGGGCCCTGAGCCATCGCCCTTCGGCGCGCCGAGCTGCCAGCAACGATCAATCACTTCCTGGGCGCGTCGCTCCATCTCGGGATTGCCACGCTGCACCGAATCGAAATCCAGATCGGCCGTGTTGGCCCCGGTATCCATGCTGGAGGCGGCACCACCACCCATACCGATGAGCATGCCCGGGCCACCCAACTGCACCAGCAGCGCGCCCGGTGGCAGGTCGTGCTTGTGGGTGTGCCCGTCATCGATGCTGCCGATGCCTCCGGCCAGCATGATGGGCTTGTGATAGCCGCGCAGCACACCGTCGACCTCTTGCTCGAAGCTGCGAAAGTAACCGCACAGGTTGGGACGACCAAATTCGTTGTTGAAGGCGGCAGCGCCAATCGGGCCCTCGAGCATCACCGTCAGCGGCGACACAATGCGATCGGGCTTTTGCTCCGCGGCCTCCCAGGCCTGCGGCCAGTCCGGCAAACGCAGGTTGGAGACCGAAAAGCCGCACAGTCCGGCCTTGGGCTTGGCACCGCGACCGGTGGCGCCTTCATCGCGGATCTCGCCACCCGAGCCGGTGGCAGCACCGGCAAAAGGCGCGATGGCGGTGGGATGGTTGTGCGTCTCGCACTTCATCAGCGTGTGGGTCAGCCGCGGCCAGGCGCGATAGCGACCCTCGGCATCGGGCGCGAAGCGGCTCGCCATGCGGCCCTGCATGATGGCGGCGTTATCGGAATACGCCACCACCGTACCCAGCGGCTGATGGCGATGCGTCTCGCGGATCATGCCGAACAGGGTTTCGCTGCGCGTCTGCCCGTCGATGATCCAGTCGGCATTGAAAATCTTGTGCCGGCAATGCTCCGAGTTGGCCTGGGCGAACATGGTCAGCTCGACATCGGTCGGATCACGACCGGCGCTGACATAAATATCCAGCAGGTAATCGATTTCATCAGCAGCCAGTGCCAGACCCAGACGCGCATTGGCCTGTACCAGCGCATCGCGCCCTTGCCCACCCAACGGAATCAAGGCCAGCGGACGGGGTGCCTGTTGCACAAACAGTTGCGGCAAGTCGCTGGCATCGGCGAGCAGGCTTTCGGTCATGCGGTCGTGCAGCGCCGCCTGCAGCGCAGCGACACAGGAAGGCGCGCGGTCCACACCCTGGATCACATAGCGCAGCACGCGCTCGATACGCGACAGTCCGGATAAACCACACTGCCTTGCGATATCGCTGGCCTTGGACGACCAGGGCGAGATGGTGCCCAGACGCGGCACCACCCACTGCACCCGGCTGTCACGCGGCAGCGGGGAGAATTCGCCAGCGTCATCCAGCAACTGCGCCAGACGCTGGCGCTGCGCGGCATCCAGCGGCGCAGCAGCGCAATCGATGACATGCACATGGTCGGCAGCCAGCACACGCGCCTTGCAGCCGACCATGCTCAGCCGGGCGTTCAGCTTGTCGAGGCGAAACCGTGACAGCGCGGGCTGACCGCGCAAGGTCAGTATCGAATCCGGAGAGGGGGAAGCAGAGGTATTCAAGCCGCGATTATAGCGGCGCTGCCGTCACCGTTTCGCTGCCGGATCGCCAGCCGGACCATCACTTGGCCTGCCATAACCCCCACCCCCCGGCGTTTCGATCACCACGCAATCCCCCGGCTGCAATTCGGCCCGATCGGCACCAGCCAGCGCCTGCACACGGCCATCGGCACGTTCGATGAAGTTACGCCCGCGTTTGCCCGGCGCACCACCCGCCATGCCATGCGGCTCGACCCGACGGCTGCCAGACAGGATGGCCATGGTCATCGCTTCCAGAAAACGGATGCGGCGGATTGCGCCGTTGCCACCCTGGTGCAAACCGGCCCCGCCACTGCCCGGCACGATCTCGAAATTCTCCAGCCGCACCGGATAGCGCCACTCGAGCACCTCCGGATCAGTGAGCCGGGAATTGGTCATATGCGTCTGCACCACGTCCGTGCCGTCGAAATCCGGCCCCGCACCCGAGCCACCCGCCACGGTTTCGTAATACTGATAAGTGGCATTGCCAAAGGTGAGATTGTTCATGGTGGCCTGCGAAGCGGCCATCACGCCAAGCGCGCCATACAGCGCTTCGGTGATGCATTGGGAAGTCTCGACATTGCCCGCCACCACCGCTGCCGGATACACCGGACGCAGCAAACTGCCCTCGGGAATGATGACCTGTATCGGCTTGAGACAACCGGCATTGAGCGGAATGTCATCATCGACCAGGCTGCGAAACACATACAACACCGCTGCCATGCACACCGCCGAGGGCGCGTTGTAGTTGTTCGGTAATTGCGCCGAACTGCCGGTGAAATCAATCACCGCCGAGCGCGCAGCGCGATCGATGGCAATACGCACCTGGATGCGCCCGCCGTTGTCCATCTCGTAGCAGAACTGGCCATCGGACAACACACCGATGACACGGCGCACCGCCTCCTCGGCATTGTCCTGCACATGCTGCATGTAGGCCTGCACCACATCCAGACCGAAGTGCGCCACCATGCGCCGCAACTCCTGCACGCCTTTCTCGTTGGCGGCAATCTGCGCCCGCAGGTCGGCCATGTTCTGATCGACATTGCGCGAGGGATATCTGCCCCCGGCCAGCAGGGCGCGCGTTTCCTGATCGCGTAACACTCCGGCATCGACCAGCTTCCAGTTATCGAACAGCACCCCCTCTTCTTCCACCACCGTGCTGTCCGGTGGCATGGAACCCGGCGTCATGCCACCGATGTCGGCATGATGACCACGCGATCCGACATAAAACAGGATGTGGCTGCCGGCGTCGTCGAATACCGGCGTGATCACGGTCACGTCAGGCAGATGCGTACCGCCGTTGTAAGGCGCATTCAACACATAGACATCACCCGGACGCATGCGACCCTGGTTCTCGCGGATCACGGTGCGTATCGACTCACCCATCGAGCCCAGATGCACCGGCATGTGCGGCGCATTGGCGATCAGGGCACCGTCGGCACTGAACAAGGCGCAGGAAAAATCCAGCCGTTCCTTGATATTCACCGAGTACGCCGTGTTGGCCAGACGCAAGCCCATCTGCTCGGCGATCGACATGTACAGGTTGTTGAAAATCTCCAGCATCACCGGATCGACCCGGGTGCCGATAGCCATGCGTGCAGGACGCGCCTCGACCCGCGTCAACAGCAGATGGCCAGCCGCATGCAACACCGCGCACCAGCCGGCCTCCACCACGGTGGTACCAGTGGCCTCGGCGATGATGGCCGGCCCGCGTACCTGCTGTCCCGGCTGCAACGCATCGCGCTGATACACCGGTGTGTCGTGCATGCCCTGGGCGCTGTACATCGACACCGTGCCGGCAGCCTGGGGCAAGGCTTGTTCCACCGCCTGCGCTGCGGCGTCGCTCGCTGACGAAACATCGGCCTGCGGCAACTCGACCTCCGAGGCACCAATCGCCTCCACCGACACCGCCTCGACGATGAGCGCGCGCTGCGGCATCAGGAAACTGTAGCGGCGTCGGTAGGCCGCTTCGAACTGCGTCACCATCTCGGGCAATGCAGCATGCGCCACCACCAGCGCCGAATCGGTGCCCTCATAGCGCAGATGCACCCGCGGCACGATGTGAATGCGCGCTGCCGGCACACCCTGATTGCGCAATTCGCTGCCGGCATCCTCGGCCAGGCGTTGCAGGGTCTGCTGCAAGGCTGGCAAGGCGGCCGCTTCCAGGCGCAACTCCACCGCCTGCTCGCGCATCGCGGTCATGTCGGCCAGGCCCATGCCATAGGCCGACAGCACACCGGCCAGCGGATGGATGAACACCCGCGTCATGCCCAGCGCATCGGCTACCAGGCAGGCATGCTGACCACCGGCACCACCAAAACAGCACAAGGTGTATTCGGTCACATCATGGCCGCGCTGCACCGAGATGCGCTTGATCGCTTCGGCCATATTGCCGACCGCGATGCTGATGAAGCCCTCGGCCACCTGCTCGGGTGTGCGCTGATCGCCGGTGGCAGCACGAATCTGCGCCGCCAGTTCGGCAAAGCGCGCGCGCACCACCTCGGCATCCAGCGGCTGATCGCCCTGCGGGCCGAACACTTCCGGGAAGAACTGCGCCTGCACCTTGCCCAGCATGACATTGGCATCGGTCACGGTGAGCGGACCGCCGCGCCGGTAGCTGGCCGGCCCGGGGTTGGCCCCGGCCGAGTCCGGCCCGACGCGATAGCGCGAGCCATCGAAATGCAGGATCGAGCCGCCACCCGCCGCAACGGTGTGAATGCTCATCATCGGCGCACGCATGCGCACCCCGGCCACCTGGGTGTCGAACTCGCGCTCCAGATCACTCAGACTGCTGCCGGCGAAGTGCGACACATCGGTTGAGGTGCCGCCCATATCAAAGCCAATGATGCGATCGAACCCGGCCGCGAGCGAGGTCCGTACCGCACCGACGATGCCACCCGCCGGGCCGGAAAGAATGGAGTCCTTGCCCTGAAAGCGGCGAGCGTCGGTCAGTCCACCGCTGGACTGCATGAACATCAGTCGCACGCCCTGCAACTCGGCCGCCACGCGGTCGATGTAGCGGCGCAGGATCGGCGACAGATAGGCATCCACCACCGTGGTATCGCCGCGCGACACCAGCTTCATCAGCGGACTGACCTCATGCGACACCGACACCTGGCTAAAACCGATGCGCCGCGCCAGTGCTGCCAGCTGCTGCTCATGCGCAGGGAAGCGATAGCCATGCATCAGCACCAATGCCAGCGAGCGATAACCGCGTGCAAAGGCCGCCAGCAGATCGCGTTCGGCAGCCGCCAGCGCCTTGGCATCCAGCGCAAGCAACACTTCGCCGCGTGCGCCGATGCGCTCGTCCACCTCGATCACGTCGCTATAGAGCAGCTCCGGCAGACGGATATGCCGGTCAAAAATACGCGGGCGGTTCTGATAGGCAATGCGCAAGGCATCACGAAAGCCACGCGTCACCATCAGCAAAGTGCGCTCACCCTTGCGCTCGAGCAGGGCATTGGTGGCCACGGTGGTACCCATCTTCACCGCGTCGATGGCCTCACCGGGAATGGCATCGCCCTCACTCAGCCCGAGGAAATGCCGGATACCGGCCAGCGCCGCATCGGCATAGCGATCCGGGTTCTCCGACAACAGCTTGTGCGTCAGCAGCACGCCATCCGGACGCCGCGCCACCAGATCGGTGAAGGTGCCCCCACGATCGATCCAGAACTGCCATTTTTTATCGTAAGTCGTTGTTTTCATGTCGTCATTACACCCGCACTTGCTGCAGACTCTATGGAATCGCAAAGCGGCTATCGCCACCAATGCGCCGCGTTCGCGAGCGCGCATTGTAGTGGCAAGGCCTGCCCACGCCAGTCTGTATCATTCGCCGACGCGCATTCGATATTTCCCTCGATATTTCCCCGATTTTTCGCCCTTTAACAGCCTCAGGGTCTTCAATGGACAAAGTGGATTGCCTGGTGATCGGCGCTGGCGTGGTCGGCCTGGCCGTGGCACGTGCGCTGGCCCGCGCCGGACGCGAAGTGGTGATCGTGGAAGCGGCCCAGGCCATCGGCACCGGTACCAGTTCGCGCAACAGCGAGGTGATCCATGCCGGCATTTATTACCCGCAGGGCTCGCGCAAGGCGGCGCTATGCGTGGCCGGCAATCGCGCGCTGTACGCCTATTGCGCCGAGCGCGGCGTGGCGCATCGGCGCTGCGGCAAGCTGATCGTGGCCACGGCTGAAGCGCAGGTGGCCGAGTTGCAAACCATCGAAGCGCGGGCGATTGCCAATGGCGTGACCGATCTGCGCTGGCTGAGCGCCACCGAAGCCCAGGCGATGGAGCCGGCGGTGCGTTGCGTGCGGGCGCTGTTCTCGCCCTCCACTGGCATCGTCGACAGTCACGGCCTGATGCTGGCACTGCTGGGGGAGGCTGAACAACACGGCGCGATGCTGGCACTGAACAGCCCGGTGCTGTCCGGACGCGTCACTCCCGAGGGCATCGTCATTCGCACAGGAACGGGCGATGGCGGCAACGCAGGCGCCGATCACAGCGCCGATCACAGCGCCGATCCAAGCACCGAGCTGCTGGCCAGCCACGTCATCAACAGCGCCGGGCTGCAGGCGCAGGCGGTGGCAGCCAGCATCGAGGGCTTTCCGGCGGCGCAGGTGCCACCCTGCTTCTATGCCAAGGGCAATTACTACAGCCTGGCCGGGCGCTCGCCCTTCAGCCGCCTGGTCTACCCGGTGCCCGAGCCGGGTGGCCTGGGTGTGCATGTCACGCTCGACCTGGCCGGTCAGGCGCGCTTCGGTCCGGATGTGGAGTGGGTGAACGAAATCGACTACCGCGTCGATCCGGCGCGGGCGCAGCGCTTCTATGCCGCGGTGCGCGCCTACTGGCCCGAACTTCCCGACGACGCCCTGCTGCCGGCGTATTCCGGCATCCGGCCCAAGCTCGGCCCGGCGGGCAGCCCGGAGAGCAGCGCCGATTTCCGCATCGAGGACGCCAGCGTGCATGGCGTACCGGGACTGGTCCAGCTGTTCGGCATCGAGTCACCCGGCCTCACCAGCGCGCTGGTGATCGGCGAAACGGTGGCGCACAGCGTGCTGGGCGGCAGCGTGCTGACTTCGGGACGCTAGCGCCGGTCATCGCAACCCTCCAGCAAAAGCAAAACAATGACCATCACTCGCCACAGGCATCGCCAGCGTCCACCACGACAGCACTTGCCAGCCCAGGTCATTTTGCGCAGCGACGATGTCCGGGCGCTGGAAAAACTGGCGCAGCAGGCGATACAGCGCCCAAGCCCGGCGCAGCCCGCGAGCCTGGCGCAGCCAGCAAGCCTGATGCAGCGCGCCGGACTGGCTGCCGCCGAATGGGCCCGGCGGGTGTTGCCCGACAGCGCGCGTCGCGTGCTGATCCTGGCCGGACCAGGCAACAACGGTGGCGATGCGTTCGAGATGGCCTGCCATCTCAAGGCCTGGCACTACCGCGTGCAGCTGGTGTTTATCGGTGACATGGCGTCGCTGCCGACCGATGCACGCGCTGCCTGCGAACGCTGGCGACAGGCTGGCGGCGTGTGCCTCCCAGCCGTGCCAAGCCTGCCAGCAGGGCAAGGCTTCGATGCTGTGGTGGATGGCCTGTTCGGCCTTGGCCTGGGCCGAGACCTGTCTGGCGAGTATGCTGAAATAATCAATAAAATCAATAACTTAGGATTATTTTCCCTGGCGCTGGATGTGCCCAGCGGCCTGTGCGCCGATCGCGGCGTGGTACGCGGCTGCTGCCTGCGCGCCGACCACACACTGAGCTTCATCACGCTCAAGCCCGGGCTGCTGACTGGCGATGGCCCTGACTACTGCGGGCAGCTTGCCGTCGCCGATCTCGGACTGGATGTGCAGGGGCTGTTGCAGCAGTTGCGTGAGTG
>CAIPUP010000357.1 GCA_903868285.1 uncultured beta proteobacterium | reverse complement strand
GGCGTGCCGCCGATGCAGGTGCGGGTGACTTTCTCGCCGTTGAGAAATTCTGCGAAGGCAGCATTGAAGGCCGGGAAGTCCTCGGTGTTGCGCAGACAGACACGCATGTTCACCACATTGCGAAAGTCGGCGCCGGCAGCGCTCAGCACGCCGTGCAGATTGGTGAGGGTCTGGCGCGTCTGTGCGGCGATGTCGGTGGACACCACTTCCTTGCTTACCGGATCGAGCGGCCCCTGACCCGATACAAACAGCATGTTGCCAAAGCGTATGCCCTGGGCCAGTGGCGAGGGCGTGGCGGCATTGGTGAAGCCGGTGGTGGGGGCGGTGGCGGAGGTGATGATCTGCTTCGGCATGACGAGTTTCCGATTATGTTAAAAAAATCAATTAAATCAATAACTTACGTTAATTCTGTAATGGCTGGTAAGGTGCTCAGGCAGCCGCTGGACGAGGCATGACATGGCCGCAATGGCCGCAGGTGCGATGCGCCTCGCTATCGAAAAAGTTGGCATAGGCGCGCGACACCGGGTCCTTGCGATAGTCGTCGACGGTGAAATGCTCTTCATGCAGCAAGTGGTCGCACTGCGGGCAGAACCACTGAAAGCGGTCGACCTCGCCCGGGCGGCGCATGCGCTCGGTCACCAGCAAAAAGGCATCCGGCGGAAAGCGTGGCGAATGGGGAATGCCAGCGGCGGTGTAGATGGCCGAGCCCTCGCGCAGCACCGCGATTTCTTCCTTGCCCTCGGGCGTGCGGTAGTGCAGGTTCATCTCGCCCTTGATCATGTACATCACTTCATCGCTGGGATTGATGTGGAACTCGCTGCGATATTCCCGTCCGCGCGCCACGAAGGCCAGCGATTCCGGCGTCTGCCACATCACATGCACCCGTCGCCCGCTCTGGGCAAGCTCGCGGGAAATCGCGGCGAAATCGGCAATCGGCATTGGCAGCATGAGAACTCCTGCGGGGTACGTAAACAAGGGCGGTTCGATGAAAATCGGCCGGGCAGTATGCCATCGCCGTGCAGGCGATCCGTGGCGTGGCGTTAAGATGGGGGCTGTCATTTTGTTTCCTGTGATCTGCGCTTTGCGCTCACTCTCGTTTCAACCCCGTAATCAGGATGTCGCCATGCAATCTGCTGTGTTGTCGTTGTTGAATCTCTGGCTCTGCCGCTTGGTTTTTTTGACTGCACTGTGCTGTTCGGTTGCGGTGCAGGCGCAATCGGCGTCAACGGCCACCTATCCGCAGCGGCCGGTGAAGCTGATCGTGCCGTTCTCGCCGGGCGGGCTGTCGGATACCTTGGCGCGACTGCTGGCGCAACCACTGTCGGTCGCGCTCGGCCAGCAGGTGCTGGTGGAGAACCGGCCTGGCGCGGGGGGCATCGTTGCCACCGAGCTGGTGGCGAAATCACCGGCCGATGGTTACACGCTGCTGCTGGCCGATCCGCAGCATCTGGCCATCAACCCGGCCTTGCATAGCAAGCTGCCCTATGACGCGATCCGCGACTTCGAGCCCATCACCCTGGCCGCCTATGGTCCCCTGTTCCTGGCGGTGCATAGCGCTGTGGCAGCCAACAATTTTGCCGAGTTCACGGCGCTGGCCAAGGCGCGTCCGGGAAAGTTGAGCTACGGCTCGGCTGGTTCGGGCAGCATCCATCATCTGTCGATGGAGAGTCTCAAGGCTGCTGTAGGACTGGACATCGTGCATGTGCCGTTCAAGGGTGCGGCCCAGGCCATGCCGGCGCTGGTCGGCGCACAGGTGGATGTGGTGTTTGCTGCCTATCCCTCGCTGGCGCCGCAGGTCAAGGCCGGCAAGGTTCGTATTCTCGCGGTGAGCACCGGCAAGCGCACCCGACTGGCGCCGGAAGTGCCGACCCTGGCCGAACTGGGTGTGCGTGGCTACGACTTCGCCGGGCAGATCGGCCTGGTGGCGCCGGCCGGCACGCCGCGCGAGGTGATAGCGCGGCTGCACGGCGAGATCGTCAAGGCCCTGCGCCAGCCCGAGCTGATCGAGCGCATGACCGCGCTGGGTATCGATCCGGTGGGCAACACACCGGAGGACTACGCACGGCTGATCCGTACTGACCTGGAGAAGTTTGCCCGCGCGGTGAAGATCTCCGGCGCGGTGGCAGAGTAGGGCGGCCATACGCGATGTATCGCGCAAGGCTGGTCAGCGGCATCGACTCTGCTATAATTTCGCTCGTTGCGCCCGTAGCTCAGTTGGATAGAGTACTTGGCTACGAACCAAGGGGTCGTGGGTTCGAATCCTGCCGGGCGCGCCAGTCAACGTAGCATCGCAACAGCGTAATACCGAGGGCCTGCAGTCATGCTGCGGGCCCTTGTCATTTGCGGCGACTGATTTGCTCGCTTTGGCAGCAGGCGATCATGTGATCAAGGAATAGTCGCACCCGCGCTGGCTGTTGCCGACTCTGCATCACTGCGGATATCGCCAGCGGCGGCATGCACCAGCCGGGCAGCAGGCGTACCAGCGCGCCGCTGCGCAGATCGTCTTGCAACATCAGCGCCGCGCCGCTGAAGATGCCGCGGCCCAGCAGTGCCAGGCGGCGCAGCATGCCGGGGTTGTTGGCGCAGATCTGCCCACGGATCGGAATTGACTGCGCCAGCGCTGCCGGCGGCATGCTCGTTGCAGCGGCTTTTTTTCTGCCGGGCACGCGTTGCAGCCGCCAGGGCTGTTCGTTGATGCGCAGGCATTGATGACGCGACAGATCTGCTGGTGTGCGCGGCATACCGTGTTTTTCGATATACGCCGGCGCTGCATACAGTCCGATGTCGAACAGATTGATGCGGCGGGTAATCAGGTTTGGCTCTTGAACCTCACCGACGCGTAGCGCCAGATCAAAATTTTCGCTGAGCATATCGACCCGTCGCGGACTGAGATCGAGCTCAAAAAAGATTTGCGGGTATTGCGCACAGAACGTGTCCAGCACCCTTGGCATGAACAGCAAGCCGAAATCCACCGGCATGGAAACCCGGATCAGGCCGCTGGGCTGGCTGTGATGCTGGCGTAACTCATCAATCGCAAGCTGCGATTGTTCAAGAATTCCAAGGCAGTGTTGGTAATACTGTCGGCCGGCATCGGTCAGCTCGACCTTGCGTGTGGTGCGCGTCAGCAGTGGTATGCCCACCGAACGTTCCAGCGCAGCGATACGCCGCGACAGGCTGGAGCCGGGTAATTCAAGATTTTTTGCCGCAAGGCGAAAATTTTTCGTTCGACTGACTTCGACAAAAAGCGCGATATCCCGCAGCAAGTCCATTGAATAACTCCATTGATTGCGCTACATGTGGCGCAGAGTTTTCTTTATCTGGGGGGATTGTCCCAAAGAATGTTTGCTAGCGTTGCAGTTTTAACTCGGGAGCCAAGCATGAATCTACTGAAAGCACATCCGTTGTTGGGCGTGACTGGAAAAATCGGTGTCTGGTTGTTGTTGTACTGGGGTGTGCTGCATATCTGGGTCGGGGCGGAGGGCGTCAATCAATATTTGCGCGACGCCCCCAGAGGGCTTTGGGAAATGCTCATCGGCGGATCGGTGGTCACGCGCCAGGCCTTCCAGCACGCGACCGACCCGGTGACACTGTTCGCGCACTCGCAGTTGCTGATCAACTTCTGTCTGGATGTGGGTGGCTACGGCGTGCTGGGTGTGCTGCTGGCGGCCTGGTACTGGCACACCCGTTCCGCCATGGCGTTTGTACTGACGCTCATCGTCATTGGCATCGGTGACCTGGCGTTCCTGTTCGCCATGGTGGTTTCCGGCGTAATCGAACCCAATCTGCCGACGATATCCGGTCCCATTGTTTGGTTCTTTGCTTGCGGGTTCATATTTGCCGATTTGATGCGTGCGACCCCGGAGCCCTCCAGGGCCTGAGGTCGAAGGCACCCCGGGGTGTTCGTCCGCCCGGGGCTTTCACCCGGGCTTTCCCCGTGGCCTTTCTGTTAGTCTCGCCGTGCTGAAAATTCCTGAGGAGGAGTGGCATGGCAGTGTTTTCCAGTCGCAATGTGCAGGCACCTCGCTGGATGGCGGTATTGGTCGCCAGTCTGGGTTTGTCGTGTGGGGCGGGCAGCGTACAGGCGCAGTCTGCCGCTGCCTGGCCCAGTAAGCCGATACGCATGATCGTGCCTTTTCCACCGGGCGGGCCGACCGACGCCGTAGGGCGGCCGATGATCGAAAAACTCGGCAGCCTGCTGGGGCAGTCGGTGGTGTCGGACTGGCGCCCGGGCGGCAACACGGTGATTGGTACCGATGCCGTGGCCAAAAGCGCGCCCGACGGCTACACCTGGCTGTTCACGACCTTCACCCACACCACCACGCCGGCCTTCAACAAGAGCCTGCCCTACAGCCCGCTGGATGATTTCGCCGGTGCTGCCATGGTGTGCACCTTCCCGGCCATTGCGGTGATACCGGTGGCGACGCCGGCGCGCAACCTGGCCGAGTTTGTGGCACTGGCGCGTTCGCAGCCGGGCAAGATGAGTTACCTCAGCCCGGGCGTCGGATCGTCGGTGTTCCTCAATACCGAGTTATTGAAGCTGCATGCCGGCATCGACATGCAGGCGGTGCCCTACAAGGGCCTGGCACCCGCCTTGCCCGATCTGCTGTCCGGGCGGCTGTCGTTTGGCTTCGTGGCGCTGTCACTGGCGGTGCCGCAGGTCAAGGCCGGCAAGCTGCGGGCGCTGGCACTGGCCGCACCGCGCCGCAATGCGCTAGTGCCAGACGTCCCGACCATGGCCGAGGTCGGGTACCCCGATTCGCAGGTGCTGGCCTGGTTCGCCATCCTGCTGCCAGCCAAGACGCCGCGTGACATCGTCTACCGCGTCAATCGCGAGGTGGCGCGCGCCCTGGCCGACCCGGATGTGATCGCCCGCGCCGAAGGTGGCGGGGTGACGCTGGAGCCGCCCAAGTCCCCGGAGGAGATCGACACCATGATGCGGGCCGAGGTGCCGCGCTGGCAGAAGTTTGTCCGGGATGCCCGGATAGAAGTTCAATAAGTTATTGATTTAATTGATTTATTTTCTGCGCCGGGTGTCTCTGCGCTGGCGCGGCACGGCCTGGCTTGCCTAGCTGGCCGCCTGCTTGCGCCCAGCACGCGGGCGGACAAGGCCTGGCGTTTTGCCGCCGGGCTCCACCGGATTGACCAGTGATAGCGGGGCGCGGTGCTCGATCGAGGCCTTGCGCTCGACTTCGGCCGGATCGAGCGGATTGCGCCGCAGATCGAGCCGGCAAAAGCGCGCCAGCTCGGACTCCATGGCGCGGTATTGCGCCACCTTCATGCGCAGCGATAGCAGCTGAAAACGCCGCGCGTCATGGCGCGGACCGGGGTGGGCATTGATGCGCGCCTCGGTCGCCTCCATGAAGGCGCGCTCATGCCGGATGCGATCGAGGTAGGCCTCCAGCTCGCGATTGACGATGTCCTCGCTGGCGAAGTTGCCAAAGAAAATGCGCAGCAACACCTCGTCGCGGGTCACAGCAGCGCGGATCGGCTCGCCGGCATAGTCGGCAATGGCTTTTTTGCCCAGTGCGGTGATGGTGTGCATCTGCTTGTCGGGCTTGCCCTTTTGCGTGATGGCCTCGCTGGTCACCAGTCCTTCCTCGCGCAGCACGCGCAGGGTGTTGTAGATCTGTGGTCCGGTGACGTTCCAGATGAAGAACACCGAGCGATCGATGACACGCTTGATGTCATAGCCTGAAGACGGCTTGAGTGCGATCAGACCGAGCAGGGCGAACTTGAGCGACATGCGCGAATCCCTTCGGGAGAATTGGCCGATACAAGAACCATCAGGCACTGGTGGAGCAAAGTCACAGCATAGCGCAGCTAGAATGCACGCTCTGTCTTGCAACCGCTGCTCCGCCCATGTCCAAGCCATCGTCCGCGCCATCTTCCACAGCCGCGTTTCCCACGCTGCAACAGCACAGCGGCATGCTGCAGGCGGGCGGCCATGCGCTGGACTATCGCTGGCTGCAGCCGGTCGATCCGGCCTGGCAGCAACGACCGTTGCTGGTGTGGCTGCATCAGGGCCTGGGGTCTTCCACCATGTGGCGCGATTTTCCGGAACAGCTGATGCTGCGCACCGGTTGTGCCTCGCTGATCTATTCGCGCTATGGCCATGGTCAGTCCGACGCCATGGCCGAGCCACGCCCGCCGCAGTTCATGGACATCGAGGGTGTGCAGGTGCTGCCGCAGGTGCTGGACTGGCTGATGCGCTCGCCGATGCTGTCGGATCTTCGCGTCGCCACGCGGGCCGCGGGCACGCCGTTGCCGCCGGTGATCCTGATCGGTCACAGCGACGGCGGTACATCGGTGCTGGCCTATCTCGGCGCGCGGGGTGCGCAGCCTGGGCAGCCCGATCGGCAACAAAGCGATCAACGATTACCGGATGTCCGTGGCGCCATCGTGGTGGCACCGCATACCGAAGATGAAGCCATGACCTGGCAGGCCATTGCCCGCCACCGCGCAGCCTGGTCCGATGGCGTGCTGCGCGGCAAGTTGGCGCGCTATCACCGCGATGTCGATGGCATGTTCCTGGCGTGGGCTGATGTGTGGCTCAAGCCCGAGATGCGCGGCTGGCATATGCGTGATCGTCTGCCGTACATTGGCGTGCCGGTGCTGGCAGTGCAGGGCGAGAACGACGATCACGGCGGGCCGGTGCATGTGCGCAATATCGCCGCCATGAGCCCGTCACCGGTGCAACTGGAACTGCTGCCCGGCTGCGGTCACGATCCGTTTCGCGAGCAATCAGCCCACATGCTGGCGCTATGCCAGCAGTTCATTGCGCAGCACGGCGGGACGCGATGACAGTAATCGCAACAACGCAGGAAAAAACGCCGAACGGTGCCTGGCATTGCGTGGCCGAATCGGCCGACTTGCCGCCGGGCCGTTTGCTGGCAGCGCAGGCCGATGGCGTGGACCTGGTGCTATGGCGCGCGCTGACGGCCGATGGCCTGGCCTTGCGCGCCTGGGAGGATGTCTGTCCGCATCGTGGCGCCAAGCTCTCGCGCGGACTGATCCGCGACGGCCAACTGCTTTGCTACAAACACGCCTGGCGCTTTGATGTCGACGGTGTACGTCTCACCACCTTGCCGGAGTCGGGCAGCGCGCGCGTGCCGCCCCAGGAGGGCATCCGCCTGATTGCCTGGGGGGTACGTGAACAGGACGGCAAAGTGCTGGTTTGTCGTCCTGTTCCGTGATGCTTTTCCGGGTTTAAACGGCTCACCGCCCCTGATACTGCGGCGGACGCTTCTCGCGGAACGCCTTGACGCCTTCCTTGTGATCCTGCGACAGGATCAGCGCGCTCTGCGCCATGCGCTCGAGTATCCGACCGGAGGTAGCGTCGATGCTCTGGCAGGCGTTGATCACCGCCTTG
>CAIPUP010000356.1 GCA_903868285.1 uncultured beta proteobacterium | reverse complement strand
TGATCTTCGGCCAGTGCATTCGAGATCACCGGCACATAGCGGATATGCGCATGCTCGGCAGCCCATTGCTCGGCCAGCGTGTGCAGGTAGAGATCGCCGGGTCGGCGTCCACCCCAGTACAGCGTCATCGGGCGGCGGATATCGCGCTTGATGGCATGTTCGATGATGGCCTTGATCGGCGCAAAGCCGGTACCACTGGCGACGAACACGATCGGCTTGTCGCTCTCCTCGCGCAAAAAGAACGAACCATGCGGCGCTTCGAAGCGCAGGATGTCGCGTTCCTTCATCTTCTCGAATACATGGTCGGTGAAGCTGCCGCCGGGTACATGCCGGATATGCAGTTGAACGAATTCATCATCATGCGGCGCATTGGCCATGGAGAAACTGCGGCGGCTGCCATCGCGCAACAGGAAATCCAGATACTGACCGGCCAGAAACTGCAGCCGCTCGGTGGCAGGCAGCTTCAGTCGCAGCACGATGACATCGTCGGTCAGGCGTTCCAGCTGATGCACCCGCGCCGGTAGTGTTTTCACCTGAATGTCACCGGCCTTGCGCACCTCGCGTGCTTCGATCACCACATCCGACAGGCAGCGCGCCTGACAGAACAACACTGCGCCATTGGCTTTTTCGCTCTCGGGCAGGGCCTTTTCGGTGCAGTGGCCGTAATCCACGCTGCCTTCGATCAGCTGGCCTTTGCAGGCACCGCAGGCGCCATCGCGGCAGCCATAGGGCAGCAGCAGTCCAGCGTTGAGCGCGGCGGCAAGGATGGTTTCGTCAGCGGCAGCCGGGAACTGATGGCCGGTGTTGCGAATCTGTACTTGATGGGTCATGTTGTGCTCGAGAAAAAGAAGCGAAAAAGATGCTGGGGCTTAGAATCTGTCTGTCTAGTTCGGGTGTGTTGCAACCGCCCATTGAAATTCGATTGAAATCCGGGATCCATGTGAATCAAAAAGCGCATCTGTTGATTATCGGCTGTGGTGATGTCGCCGTGCGCGCCTTGCCGGCATTGACACAGGACTGGTTGGTGACCGCCGTGATGCGCAGCGCACCTGCTGAAGCCTTGCGTCAGCGCTTTTCTGCGGACGCCGTGCACTGGCTGCAGGCCGATCTGGATGATCCGCTGTCGTTGCAGCGTGCCTTGCAAGGCTTGCCGCTGCAGGCCGATGCGCTGTTGCACAGCGCGCCACCACCGGTGCCTGCGGCGCCGATGCGTGGTCAAGGGAGTCCTCATAGCCAGGATTCACGAACCCGCCAGCTGTTGCAGGTCCTGACATCCGCAGTGAATGCAGTGGAAAAAACCGGCGACAACAACAGCGACAAAACGGCGGCGACTCTACCACGCCACCTGGTGTACATCAGCACCAGCGGGGTCTATGGCGACTGTGCCGGGGCACTGGTGGATGAGAGTCATGCCTTGCAGCCAACCACGGCTCGCGCACTGCGCCGGGTGGATGCCGAGCAGCAGCTGTCAGCCTGGACCACGCAGCATGCGCGCGTATTGACCGTGCTGCGTGCGCCCGGCATCTATGCCGCAGACCGCTTGCCGCTGGAGCGACTGCGTGCCGGCACGCCAGTGCTGAACGAGGCTGATGATGTCTATACCAATCACATCCATGCCGAGGATCTGGCTGCGATGGTGGTGCGGGCATTGCAAATCGGACGCACGGCGCCGCAGCGCGTAGCCGGGGTGTTCAATGCCAGTGACGATTGCGCCATGCCCATGGGCGCGTGGTTCGATCTGGTGGCGGACCGGTACGGTTTGCCGCGTCCGCCGCGTGTGGCGCGCGCGCAGGCAGCAGGCTGTATTCCGCCGATGATGCTGTCCTTCATGAACGAATCGCGCCGACTGGATAACCGACGCATCAAGCAGGCCTTCGATTTGCAATTGCGCTATCCGACGGTGTTCGACGGCGTGCCCCAGATGTCCCAGATGTCCCATTTGCATCGGGTCCAGCCATGAAGCGCTGGCCCAGGGCCTTGAATCAGGTCTGGAATCAGACCCGGATCGTTATTGCGCTGATGTTGCTGATGCTGCTGGCGCTGTGCTCGCCTGGCCGCGCCGCCGATCCCGAGCTGCTGGAGCCGGACAAGGCGTTTCGTTTTTCTGCCAGTGCCCTCGCCCCGGATCTGATCGAGGTGCGTTATCGCATCGCCCCGGGGTACTACCTGTATCGCGACAAATTCCAGTTCTCGGCCAGCGCTGCTGGCCTGCAGCCCGGTTTGCAGCCCGGCTTGCAGCCAGTGACGTTGCAGTTTGCCGCGCCGCGCATGCCGCGCGGCGAGCTGCATCAGGATGCGTTCTTTGGCAGCGTCGAGACCTACCGTGGTGAATTGGTGTTTCAGCTACCGTTGCAAACGATATTGCCGCCCGGGCAGTCCTTTGAACTCAGCGTGACCTCGCAGGGTTGTGCCGACCTTGGTGTCTGCTATGTGCCGCAGGTGCAGCGGGCGCGCATCGTGGCCGTGGCGAGTTCTCTTGTTGCGTCGAGCGCGAACGCGGCCGATGACGGCGCACTGCAAAGTGACGAGTCGCGCTACTTCGCGCTGCTGCAGGCGGGCTTGTCCTGGCACACGCTGTTGTTTTTTTTCATCGCCGGTCTGGCGCTGACCTTCACGCCATGTGTGCTGCCGATGGTGCCCATACTGTCGGGCATCATCGTTGGCCAGCAGCAGCTGGTACAGGATGCGCACCATCACCATCGCCCGGGAGAGAGCCGTTTGTTGTTGCGGCATGCGGCGCGGCTGCGAGCCTTGTCGCTGTCACTGGCCTATGTGCTGGGTATGGCGCTGACCTATACCGCCATCGGTATTGCCGCAGCGCTATCCGGACAATTGTTCTCTGCGCTGTTGCAGAACCCCTGGGTGCTGGGCGCTTTCGCGGCCTTGTTCGTGTTGCTCGGACTGTCTATGTTCGGCCTGTTCGATCTGCGTCTGCCGCTGTCCTGGAGCGAGCGTCTGCATCGCTGGTCACTGGCCGTGCCGGGCGGACGCTATGGTGGCGTGCTGTTGCTGGGCATGCTGTCGGCAGCGATTGTCAGCCCCTGTGTTGCCGCGCCTCTGGCGGGTGCGCTGCTTTACATCAGCCAGCAGGGCGATGTCTGGCTGGGTGGCAGCGCGCTGTTTGTCATGGCGCTGGGCATGGGTGTGCCGCTGATTGTGGTGGGTGTTACCGAGGGTGCGTTACTGCCGCGCGCCGGCCGCTGGATGAACCGTGTCAAACAGGCCTTCGGCGTGCTGATGCTGGCGGTCGCAGTCTGGATCGTGCTGCCGGTGCTGCCGGCATCGGTATCGCTGTCCGGATGGTTGCCGGGGTCATCGACCGCGGCACCATCGGTGCAGTTCGTGCGTATCGATGATCTCGATCAGCTGGCGCAGCAACTGCGCATCGCCGCCCAGGACAAACCGGTGATGCTGGATTTCTATGCCGACTGGTGCGTGTCGTGCAAGGAGATGGAGCGCTACACCTTCACCGATGAGGCAGTGCGTGAGCGCCTGGACCGATTGTTGTTGCTGCAGGTGGATGTGACCGCGAATACCCCGGCGCATCGTGAGCTGCTGAAACGCTTTCGGCTGTTCGGCCCGCCCGGCATCATTTTTTTCGCGCCTGGCGGCAGGGAGCTATCCGGACTGCGGGTGATCGGCTATCAGCCGGCGGAAAAATTTGTGCGGGTGCTGGATGCGGTGTTCACGACTTCGGCAGCAGATGCCGTACCAGCCCTGCCCAGTAGGCCACCCCCAGCGCAATGATGTCGTCATTGAAGTCGTACAACGGGTTGTGCAGCATGCAGCCACCCTCGCCCGGGCCGTTGCCGATCCAGACATAGCAGCCAGGTTTTTCCTGCAGCATGAAGGCAAAGTCTTCTGCGCCCATGGTGGGCATCAGGTCGCGATGCAATCTGTCGGCACCCACCAGCGACTCGATCACCTCGCAGGCTTCGTTGGTCTGCTGCGGCCAGTTCACGGTCGGGGGATAGCCGCGCTGGTAGTTGAGCGCGATGCGCGCGCCGTAGCTTTGCGCCACCCCGGCGCAAATGCGCTGCATGCCGGTTTCGATCAAGTCCTGCACCGCCGGTTTGAAGGCGCGTACCGTGCCGCGCAACTGCGCCTGTCCGGGAATGACGTTGTAGGCATCGCCAGCATGAAATTGCGTCACGCTCAGCACCGCAGCATCGACCGGATGGGTGTTGCGCGATACCAGGGTCTGCAGCGCTTGCACCAGTGCCGCGCCGACCATGATGGGGTCAATGCCGTTATGCGGCATGGCGGCATGCGCGCCATGGCCGGTGATCTGTATGTCGAACTGATCGGCCGAGGCCATCATCGGTCCGGGCATGGCGGCAAACTCGCCCACCGGCAGGCCGGGCCAGTTATGCATGCCGAAAATGCTGCGCATCGGCCAGCGCTGGAACAGGCCATCATCGATCATGGCCTTGCCACCACCCTCATGCTCTTCTGCAGGCTGAAAAACAAAATGCACCACGCCGTTGAAGTCACGCGTCTGGGCCAGGTATTGCGCCGCACCCAGCAGCATGGTGGTATGGCCATCATGCCCGCAAGCATGCATGCGTCCGGCATGCTGCGAGCGGTGGGCAAAGTCGTTGCCTTCTTCGATCGGCAGCGCATCCATATCGGCCCGCAGGCCGATGGCATGGCCAGCCTCCTGGCTGTTGCCCAAGGCGCCGGCGCGCAGGCTGGCCACGACGCCGGTGCGACCCACGCCGCGCGTGACCTGCAGGCCCCAGGATTCCAGCCGACTGGCTACTGCTTCGGCGGTGTGCAATTCCTGAAACGCCAGTTCCGGATGGGCGTGAATGTCGCGCCGAAACGCCGTTAATGCGGGCTGCAGCGCGAGGATGTCTTGGTCGATGTTGATCTTCATGCCGTGGATCGTCCCGTTTAATGATCAAGCGCGGCGGATCGCTGGGCTGCTGCGCATCACGCCTCAGCGTCGTTGCAATACTTTGGCGGCATCCATGGCGAAATAAGTCAGGATGCCATCGGCGCCAGCGCGCTTGAACGCCAGCAGCGATTCCATGATGACGCTCTCACCCAGCCAGCCACGATCAATTGCACCGCGCAGCATGCTGTATTCACCGCTGACCTGGTAGACAAAAGTCGGCGCGCGGAATTCATCTTTGACCCTGCGCAGGATATCCAGATAGGGCATGCCGGGTTTGACCATCACCATGTCGGCACCCTCGGCTAAATCGAGTGCCACCTCGCGTAGTGCTTCATCGCTGTTGGCTGGGTCCATCTGATAGGTGGCTTTATTGCTTTTGCCCAGCGCGGCGGCAGAGCCGACGGCATCGCGGAACGGACCATAGAAGCCGGAGGCGTACTTGGCCGAGTAGGCCATGATGCGGGCATGAATCAGGCCGCGTGTTTCCAGCGCCTGGCGAATGCGGCCGATACGACCGTCCATCATGTCCGAGGGGGCAACGATGTCGACCCCGGCTTCAGCCTGGGTCAGCGCTTGCTTCTCCAGGATGGCCAGCGTGCGGTCGTTGAGGATGTAGCCGCTACGATCAATCACGCCATCCTGGCCATGGCTGGTGTACGGGTCGAGCGCGACATCGGTCATCACGCCAAGCTCGGGGAAATGCTTTTTCAGCGCCTGCACGACCTTGGGAATCAGGCCATTGGGGTTGGTCGCCTCGCGTCCGTCGGGTGTTTTTTTCGCTTTGGCAATAGACGGAAACAGCGCCAGCGCCGGGATGCCCAGCTTGAGGCATTGCTCGGCCAGTGGCAGCAGACGGTCCAGACTGTGGCGTGACTGTCCGGGCATGGAAGCAATGGGCTCGCTCTTGGCCTTGCCGTCGATGACGAACACGGGGTAGATGAAGTCATCCGGTGTAAGTACATGCTCGCGCATCATGCGCCGAGAAAAGTCGTCGCGTCGCATGCGACGCATCCGCAGTTGGGGAAAGCCGGCGTAGCCTGATGTGCTCATGTTGCGCTCACTTTGTTTCAAGTCCTGGTCGGCCATTATCTGCAATGTCATGCCATTTTGAATCTCGGGCAATCGAAAGCCGGTGCAATGAAACTATCTTCAGCAGGCCTTGTCTAGCATTGCAGATGGTTGCGAAACCATCTCCCGCTTCTCCTCCCTGAGCGGGAGCCTGACGTCGTCAGGCGCTGCACCCCCAGGCTTTATTCCCCTTTAGCCTGGGGTTTTTTTCTACCCCGGGTTTCGGTAATGAGGCCCGGGGTTTTCTTTTTAGCCGAGAGGCTTTTTCTTTGCGGCGGTCTTCGGCGTTGTCACGGTTTTCTTGCGGGTGAAGGAAGGTCTTGCTGGCACCACCAGGGCGGCGGCGGGCAAAGGCATATCGAGCCAGCCTGCAAAGACTTGCTCGGCTTCCTCCAGCCCGGATTTCTTCAGGCTGGAAAACAGCTGCATGGTGAAGGGGGCGCCGGCGTCACTGACTTCCTTGCGCAAGCGTTGCAGCACCTGATTGGCCTCGGTGCGGGACAGTTTGTCCGACTTGGTCAGCAGGATATGCACCGGCTTGCCGCTGGGCGCGAACCAGTTCAGCAGCCGGTCGTCATGCTCGGTAAAGGGATGGCGGATATCCATGATCAGGGCCAGACCCTTGAGCTGCTCGCGCTCGAGCATGTAGCGCCCCAGCAGCCGCTCCCAGGGCGCGCGTACCGCTGCCGGCACCTTGGCGTAGCCATAGCCGGGCAGGTCGACCAGATAGCGCTGATCGCCGAGGTCGAAATAGTTCAGTAGCTGGGTGCGGCCAGGCGTCTTGCTGACAAAGGCCAGCCGGTTATGGTTGGCCAGGGTATTGATAGCGCTGGATTTGCCGGCGTTGGAGCGGCCGGCAAAGGCGATTTCGGCCACGCTGGTGATCGGCAGACCTTCCATGGTGGCAGCAGAGATGGCGAAACTGGCTCGTTGAAACAGGCGCATGTGTGGGGGCCGCTGGTGGTGTCCCTACGCAGGCTCCTGTTCAGGCCCAAGGGGGAATTACGCTAGAATAGCAGCAGCCATTGAGAATTCCTCCAAGTGTTTGATTTAAGACATGGATTTGACATCGTGAACCTGCCCAAATCAGTAACCCTGTTCGTCAACCTGCTGGCTGCTTCGGGACTTTTTGCAGTCAGCGCCTTGGCTCAGGACGCCAGTAAAACACCAGCCAAAGCAGATGTCGTCAAAGGCCAGGCAATTGCCTCCCAAGCCTGTGCCGCCTGCCATGGCGCCGATGGCAATAGTGTCGCGCCAGCCAACCCCAAGCTGGCCGGGCAGGTGCCGGAATATCTGGCCAAGCAACTGGCCGATTTCAAGGCCAACAAGGACCGCAAGAATGCCGTGATGTTGGGCATGGCAAGTGGGCTATCGACTGACGATATGCGTAATCTCGCAGCCTATTACGCTTCGCAGGCGGCCAAGCCGGGCGCGGCCAAGAACAAGGACACGCTGGAGCTCGGTCAGAAACTATGGCGTGGTGGTGACACCGCCCGCGGATTGCCGGCTTGTGCTGGTTGCCATGGTGCGACCGGTGCTGGTCTGCCCTCGCAATATCCGCGTCTGGCTGGCCAGCATGCCGAGTACATCGAAACCCAGCTCAAGGGCTTCCGTGCCGGTGAGCGCCAGAATGATCCGCAACGCATGATGCGCATGGTCGCGGCCAAGCTGACCGATAAGGACATCAGCGCAGTGGCGGACTACATCGCCGGCCTGAAGTAAGCGTTCTGTCCACCGAGCGTCACAGCATGGATCTACCCCCGGCGGAGGCGTCGGGGTCGCCGTCTGCGGCCCAGCCGCAACCCCCTGTTGGTTCGCCTTCCTCGTTGCTGCGGCAGTGGCTGGAGCTGCTGGCGTCGATGCGCTTTGCCATCAGCCTGCTGACCATAGTCGCCATCGCCTCCATCATTGGCACGGTACTCAAGCAGGGTGAACCGCCCTCCAATTACCTGAATCAGTTCGGGCCCTTCTGGTTCCCGGCCTTCGATGCTCTCGGCCTGTACAGCGTCTACAGCGCCAGCTGGTTTCTGGCCATCCTGGCTTTCCTGGTGGCGTCGATTTCTGTCTGTGTCTGGCGCAACAGTCCGGGCATGCTGCGCGAGATCCGTCGCTGGCGCAGCGATCTGCGCGAGCGCGCCATGGATAACTTCGGAATGCGCGCTGATTTCCCGGCACCGGAACTTGCTGCGGCTGCTGTCAGTACGCCGCAACAGCGCTGTGCCGAGGCCAGCAACTATTTGGCGCAGCATGGGTTCAGCAGCCGTGTCACGCCAGTGGAAGCGTCACCGGGAACGTTCATGCTGGCAGCACGTGCCGGCATGTTGCGGCGTGTCGGCTATGTGCTGGCGCATAGCGCCATGGTGCTTATATTTCTTGGCGGACTGGCCGATAGCGAAGTGATGCTGAAACTGCGCCTGGCTACGGGGCAATCCGTACCGGTCAAGGGCAGTGTCACGCTGGATCAGGTACCGCCCGAGGCGCGTATCGCCGCATCGAATTGGAGTTATCGCGGCAACATGCTGGTGCCGGAGGGACGTTCCTCCGGCGTGGCGATCGTCAATGCCGGTGATGGCATCCTGATCCAGGACCTGCCATTTTCAATTTCGCTCAAGCGCTTTCAGATTGAGCACTACAGCACCGGACAACCACGACTGTTTGCCAGCGATGTACTGGTCACCGACAAGGACAGCGGACAGTCCTTCGAGGCCCGCATCGAGGTCAACAAGCCATTGATCCATCGCGGCATCGCCGTTTATCAATCCAGCTTCGATGACGGCGGCACCTTGCTGAAACTCTCGCCTTTGAACCTGATGGGTGGGATGCGTCGCCTGAATGCGCTGGAGGGACGGGTTGGCGAGGTAATGAAGCTGGATGTCGGTGACGATTCCTGGAAACTGGAGCTGGTGGGTTTTCGGCCGTTCAATATCGAAAATGTCGGCGAGGCGGATAGTGCCGATGCAGCGAGCATAGCGACCGACACTGGTTCCATGGGTCGCTTGCGCCAGGGATTTGGCTCTGCCGCGCCGTCCGCAGCCAAAAAAGATTTGCGCAATGTCGGCCCCAGCTTCCAGTACAAGTTGCGCGATGCGGCCGGGCAGGCGCTGGAATACAACAATTACATGCTGCCGCTGCAACTCGATGGCCGCTGGTTCCTGGCCTCGGGGGTGCGCGAGTCGCCGTCCGAGCCATTCCGGTTTTTACGCCTGCCCCTGGATGAAAACGCCACGCTGGAGCAATACCTGGCGCTGCGCGGGGTGATGCTCGATAGCGCCTCGCAGCGTGAAGTGGCGCGGCGTTTTGCGCTGGGCTCGGAAGGCGTCAGCGGAAATTCCACACTGCAGTCCCGCCTCGAGGACAGTGCCTTGCGGGTGATGGAAACCTTCTCGGTACGTGGTTATCAGGCGGTGGCGGCGTTTCTTGAAAACGCTGTGCCCGAGGCCGAGCGTGAGCGTGCTGCCGAGGTCTATGTGCGCATCCTGCAGGGCGTGAGCTGGGAAGCCTGGATGCTGGCGCGTGAACGTGCCGGCTTGCCAAGGCTGGAATCGACGCCATTGCGGGGACGTTTTGTACAGGATGCCTTGAACGCTTTGTCCGACAGTTTTTTCTATGGTGTGCCGCTTTACCTGCAACTTAGCTCGTACGATGAGGTCAAGGCGAGTGTGTTTCAGTTGACGCGATCGCCTGGCAAGCCTGTGGTCTATGGCGGTTGTTTGCTTCTGGTGCTGGGTATTTTTGCGATGTTCTTCATTCGTGAGCGCCGGCTGTGGTTGCTGGTGCGCGCCGATGGCAGTGGCAAACTGGCTTTTGCCTCTAACCGAAGAACCCTCGATATTGAAACCGAATTCGCAGCACATCGTGCTGCGCTTGGGGCTTTACTGATGTCGGCTGCTGCATCCCAGCCTGGGCAATAACGTTTCAAGGACTTCTCGTGCAATCAACACCGCAACACAGTCTGTTCAATCCGCAATCGGGCATGCAGGCGTTGCGACGCCAGCCGCGTGACTGGGCGTTTGCGGCGCTGGTGGGTCTGGGTGTGCTGGCAGCTTTGGCTGGCTATGCCGCGGAATACGATGCCTATGACGCTGGAGTGTTGATCGGCGCTGCTATCGGTCTGGTTGCCTTGGCCTGGCAGTGGCGTTCCCTACAGGTCTTGACTCTGTCGGTGGCTGCAATCAGTTTGAGTGCCATTGCGCTCTATCAGGGCGAGCTGGCGCGTGCCGAGCAGCTACTGGCGTTGAAATACCTGATCTCTAGTCAATCAGCCATCCTCTGGATGAGTGTGCTGTTCTTACTGGCGACCATGGCTTATTGGGCTGCTGTCCTGGCGCGCTCGGTGTTCGCTGCACGTTCGGCGACCCGCATGACCTGGGCTGCGGTGGCCTTGGGCCTGTCCGGACTGTTGGTGCGCTGGCATGAGTCCTATCTGATGGGGGCGGATATCGGTCACATCCCGGTATCGAATCTGTATGAAGTGTTCGTGCTGTTTTGCATGATCACCGCGTTATGTCATTTGTATTACGAGCAGCGCTATCGCAGCGGCAGCAATTCATCGATCACTACTGCAGCGACCGAAACAGCGGCGGCTGATGTTGGTGCGGATGTTGCTGCGGATGTCGGCGCGGGTGTGGGCGCGTTCGTGTTGCTGGTGATCACCGCCGCAGTCGGCTTCATCCTCTGGTACACCTTCGAGCGTGGCGCGCATGAAATCCAGCCACTGGTGCCGGCGCTGCAATCCTGGTGGATGAAGATCCATGTGCCGGCCAACTTCATTGGCTATGGCACCTTCTCCTTTGCCGCCATGATCGGATTTGCCTGGCTCATCAAGCATGAGGCCGAGACCCGTTCCACCCTGGCCTTGCGTGCACTGTGGGGTGCAGCGCTGGTATTAGCGCTGGCGCTGGCGGTGGAGGCGTTCGCATTTCGTCGTGGCGGTACGGCATCGGTGTTTTGGCCGGCTTACTTTGCGCTGTTCATCGCCTTGCTGGCTGGCATCGTGCTGGTGCGCCGTCGTGTCGCTGCACAGTTGCCCGATAAATCGGTGCTCGATGACCTGATGTACAAATCGATCGCTGTCGGCTTTGCCTTTTTCACTATTGCCACCATCCTCGGCGCATTGTGGGCGGCTGAGGCCTGGGGTACTTACTGGCAATGGGATCCGAAGGAAACCTGGGCGCTGATCGTCTGGTTGAATTACGCCGCCTGGTTGCATCTGCGCTTGGTCAAGGGCTTACGCGGTGCGGTGCTGGCTTGGTGGGCCATGGTCGGGCTGTTGGTGACAACTTTTGCCTTCCTCGGTGTCAACATGTTCCTGTCGGGCCTGCATTCCTACGGCACCTTGTAAGTCTGTTTTGCTGCCAGCGTGGCAGGCTCTCTTTTTTATTGCAGCGTTTTCATGAGGTTGCGATGCTGATCCGACGCCCTGCCGATGTTCTGCCATCTGAAATCACCCCGCATGGGATGTACCTGCGCCGCCGAGAATTGCTCAAGGCCGCTGGTCTGCTCGGCTTGGGCCTGGCCAGTGGGGTTGGTGGCAACGCAGTCCTGGCGGCCGAGGGTCCTGCGGCTGCAGCGGGTGGCGCAGCGCGCAAGCTGAGCGGCGTACGCAAGAGTGCCTTCAGCACCAGCGAAAAAGCCAATACTTTCAAAGAGGTAGCGGGCTATAACAATTACTACGAGTTCGGTACCGAGAAAACCGATCCGGCCGAATATGCGCAAAAGCTCAAGACCCGTCCCTGGACGGTGGTGATCGAGGGCGAAGTGAAAAAGCCGCGCACGGTTGGCATCGAGGACTTGCTCAAGCTGCAACTCGAGGAGCGTATTTATCGCATGCGCTGTGTCGAGGCCTGGTCGATGGTGATTCCCTGGGTTGGCTTCGAATTCAATCAGCTGGCAAAACTGGTCGAGCCAACTTCCAAGGCCAAGTTCGTCGAATTTGTTACGGCGCTGCAGCCGGAAACCATGCCGGGCGTGCGTTTGCCGGTGCTCGACTGGCCCTATGTCGAAGGCCTGCGTATCGATGAAGCTATGCATCCGCTGACCTTGATGGCGGTGGGTCTGTATGACCAGGTGTTGCCGAATCAGAATGGCGCGCCCTTGCGTCTGGTGGTGCCATGGAAGTACGGCTTCAAGAGTGCCAAGTCCATCGTGCGCATTCGCTTTGTCGAGCAGCAGCCCAAGGTGGCCTGGGAGAAGGCGGCACCACAGGAGTACGGCTTTTATTCCAACGTCAATCCCAATGTCGACCATCCGCGCTGGTCGCAGCGACGCGAAAAACGGCTGCCGGCATTTTTCGCCAACTATGAGACCAAGCTGTTCAACGGCTATGACCAAGTCGCCAGTCTCTACACCGGTATGGATCTGAAAAAGTTCTACTGAGCGTTGGCCGGCGTTTGCAGCGGGCATGAGCAC
>CAIPUP010000355.1 GCA_903868285.1 uncultured beta proteobacterium | reverse complement strand
CGATACCGGCACGCATGAGTCATTGCTCGAAGCCTCCAGCTTTATTGCCACCATCGAGCATCGTCAGGGGTTAAAGATCGCCTGTCCTGAGGAGATTGCCTATCGCAAGGGCTATATCGATGCCGCAGCGCTGAAAAAACTCGCCTTGCCGCTGGCCAAAAGCGGCTATGGCAGCTATTTGCTTCAGATTCTTTCCGATGCAGGTGAAGCATGAAAATAATCCAGACCGATCTGCCCGATGTCGTCTTGCTCGAACCCAAGGTATTCGGCGATGCGCGCGGGTTTTTTATGGAAACCTACAACCAGCAGGTATTCCAGCAACTCACAGGAGTGGCCGAGCCCTTCGTACAGGACAATCATTCACGATCCTCACGCGGCATCCTGCGTGGCCTGCACTATCAGATCCAAAATACCCAAGGCAAGATGGTGCGGGCGGTGCGCGGCGAAGTCTGGGATGTCGCGGTCGATCTGCGTCGCAGCTCACCACACTTCGGGCGCTCCACTGGTTTTCTTCTGTCGGAACAGAATCAGCACATCGCCTGGGTACCCGCGGGTTTTGCACATGGCTTTCTGGTGCTGTCCGAAACGGCAGATGTCGCTTACAAGACCACAGACTTCTATGCCCCAGCCCATGAGCGGGTGCTGCTGTGGAACGACCCGTCACTGAAAATTCAGTGGCCAACTGAGGGCATCACTCCGCAACTGAATGCGCGCGATGCTGCCGGCAAGCCGCTGGCCGAAACCGAAACCTTTGCATGAAGATCCTGCTGTTGGGCAAAACAGGACAGGTCGGCGGCGCACTCACACCGCTACTGCGCCAGTTGGCAGGCTCGGCCGCTGACGAGGCTGTGGTGACGCTGGGGCGTGCCGATGTCGACCTTTCCGACGCCGCAGCACTGGCGCAGGCGGTGCAGCGGGCGCAACCCTCGCTGATCGTCAACGCCGCGGCACATACGGCTGTGGATCGCGCCGAGACGGAGTCAGAAGTTGCCTTTGCCATCAACGCTGTGGCGCCTGGCGTGCTGGCAGCGCAGGCAGCCAAACTGAATGCTTTGCTGGTGCATTACTCCACCGACTATGTATTCGACGGCAGCCAGCGCACGCCCTACCGGGAAAGCGACCCCACTCACCCTCTGGGCGTCTACGGAGAAAGCAAGCTGGCCGGCGAGCAGATGGTTCAGGCCAGCGGCTGCCGCCATCTGCTGTTGCGCACCAGCTGGGTCTATGACAGTACCGGTCGAAATTTTCTGACCACCATGCTGCGACTGGCAAAGCAGCATGGCAAGTTGCGCGTTGTCGGCGACCAGCATGGATCACCGACCTCGGCCGCCATGATTGCCGAGGCCAGCCTGCAATTGATACGCAGCATGCTGAATCAGCCCGCAATGCAAGGTGGCCTGTATCACCTGACCGCGCAGGGACAAACCACCTGGCATGGCTTTGCCCAGGCCATCATGCGTAAGGCTGGGCTGGATGTTCCGATTGAGGCCATCACAACGGCCGACTATCCAACGCCCGCCAAACGACCAGCCTATTCGGTCCTGGATAGCAGCAAACTACAGCGCGAATTCAACTATCGGTTACCAGACTGGCAGCAGGCACTGGATGCCCTGCCAGCGCTATCGAGTCAACAGGCTGCGTAAAGCCTGCAACACCTGCGCGACCTCGATATCAGTGACATCTCGGGATGTCGCTTGTAGTACCCGATGCGGTACTGCCCAGGGACGCCAGCGTTCCGGCGGTGAATCACCAAACAGGCACAGCACCGGCTTGCCCAGGCCGGCTGCGATATGCATTGCACCACCATCGCTGCAGATCATGGCGTCACAAGTCGACAAGGCTGACATCAGCGCCGACAGGGTTGGGGTTGGTGTTGCCTGGCATACAAAGTTCTCAGGCAGTTGACGCAAGATTTCTTGTGCTTTTTTGTCGTCTCCCGGATGCAAGCGATCGCTGTCCGATCCAGGCGACCATAGCAACACCACCTTCACACCTAGCTCATGCTGCAGCCGGGTAATGAGTGATACGAAGCTGTCCACCGGCCAGCGCTGACGCAGGCGTCGGGCGCTGATATGCACTGCAATAACCGCTGTG
>CAIPUP010000354.1 GCA_903868285.1 uncultured beta proteobacterium | reverse complement strand
TGAAATGCGTCCGGTCAAAAAATCCATCACTGCCGGTCAGTTGCTGGTGGTGGAAGAGGGCTTCGAGCCGGGCGAGCGCGTGGTGATCGACGGCCAGTTACGGCTCTACCCCGGTGCGCGCATTGATACCGGCGCCGGTCGGGGCGAAGGTAAGGGGGAAAGTAAGGGCGAAGGTAAGGGGGAAAATAAGGGCAAGGCCGAAAGTAAAGGCGACAGCGAAGGCAAGGGCGAGAACGCCGGCAAGGGAGCACGCTGATGAATCTGCCCGAGTTGTGTATCCGTCGACCGGTGATGACCACGCTACTGGCCACTGCGTCGGTGTTCTTTGGCGTGCTGGCCTACTACGCGCTACCCGTGAGCGAACTGCCCCAGGTTGACTTCCCCACCATCCAGGTCACGGCACAGCTACCGGGTGCCTCGCCCGAAACCATGGCCTCTTCGGTGGCCACGCCGCTGGAAGGCCAGTTCTCGACCATTCCCGGGCTGGACAACATGACCTCCAGCAGTGCCTTTGGTCAAACCCAGATCACACTGCAATTCGCACTCAATCGCAGCATTGATGCCGCAGCCCAGGATGTGCAAAGCGCCATCGCTGCCGCGGCACGACGCCTGCCGCCAGAGCTGCCAACACCGCCCACCCTGCGCAAGGTCAACCCTGCAGACTTCCCGATCTTTTTCATCTCGCTCGGCTCGGCCTCGCTGCCCACCTCTACCGTGGCGGAATATGCCGAGACGCAATTAGCGCAGCGCCTGTCGACCGTGAGCGGCGTGGCGCAGATTCTGGTGTACGGCTCGCAAAAGTATGCGGTTCGGGTGCGCGTCAATCCGGATCGCATGGCGCAATTGGGTATCGGTCTGGACGAAGTGCAAACCGCCATCTCCCAGAACAATGTCAACAAGCCCACAGGGCAGATCGACGGCGTGCGCCAGTCGCTCTCGATACGCTCGGACGGGCAGCTGATGCGGGCCGAGAACTACCCCCAGCTGACCGTGGTGTATCGCAATGGCGCACCGGTCAAGCTGGGTGACATCGCCGAGGTCAGCGATAGCGTCGAGAACACCCGCGTCGCGACCTGGTTCAACAAGACCCGCTCCATCGTGCTGGCGGTGCAGCGTCAGCCTGGCACCAACACCATCGACACCGTCAACCGTATCAAGGCGCTGCTGCCGGCATTCCGCGAGAAGCTGCCTGAATCCATCAACATGGAAGTGATGTACGACAGGTCGGTGTCGATCGAGGAGTCGGTGGACGATGTGAAATTCACCCTCGGCCTGGCGGGTGCACTGGTGGTGCTGGTGATCTTCCTGTTCCTGCGCAATCTCAGCGCCACCATCATTCCCAGTATCGCCCTGCCTATCTCGGTGGCGGTGACCTTCGCCATCATGTATTTCTTCAACTACAGCCTGGACAACCTGTCCTTGCTGGCACTCACCCTGGCGGTCGGCTTTGTGGTCGACGATGCGATCGTGATGCTGGAGAACATCGTGCGCCACATGGAAGCCGGCGAAACACCCATGCAGGCCGCACTCAAGGGCTCGAGGGAAATCGGCTTCACCATCATCTCCATGACCCTGGCGCTGATTGCGGTGTTCATCCCGGTGCTGTTCATGGGTGGCATCGTCGGCCGGCTGCTGAATGAATTCGCCGTCACCATCTGTGCCGCCATCCTGGCCTCGGCTGTGGTGTCCCTGACAGTGACGCCGATGCTGGCCAGCCGCTTCCTGAAAAACCCGCATGGCCAGAAGCACAGCGCCATGTACAACGCCTTTGAGCGTACCTTTGATGCCTCGCGCGACTTCTACGGCTGGACGCTGCGCTGGGCGCTCAAGCATCAACGCGTGGTGCTGGTGGTGTTCATCACCACCATCGGGTTGTCGGCCTGGTTCTACACCCTGGTGCCCAAAGGCTTCATTCCCAGCGGTGACTCGGGTCGCCTGATTGCCTTTGTCGAAGGCGGACAGGATGTGTCTTTCAACGCCATGGTCGGCTACCAGACCCGTGTGGCTGACATCATCGGCGCCGACCCGAACGTGGAAGGCGTCAATGCCACGGTCGGTGCCGGCGGCTCACGCCCGAGCATCAACTACGGTCAGATCTTCATCAAACTCAAGCCGGCGCATGAGCGTGCGCTCAAACCCGATCAGATCGTGGCCGAGCTGCGACGCAAGACCGCTGCCGTGCCTGGGGTACGGGTGCTGATCCAGAACCCGCCACCGATCAACATAGGCGGTCAGACCACCTCCGCCCAGTATCAGTACACGCTGCAGGGCATTGACCTGCAGGAAGTGTTCAGCTGGTCGGAAAAGGTCATGGCAAAGTTCCGCCAGGTGCCGGGGCTGATTGATCTCAGCACCAACCTCAACAACCGCAGCCTGCAACTGTCAGTACAGGTCGATCGCGAGAAGCTCTCGCCGCTGGGCCTGAACATGGCCCAGGTGCAGGACGCCATGATGTCGGCCTTCGGCTCGCGTCAGGTTTCCACCATCTACGGCGCTGCCAACCAGTACTACGTCATCCTGGAAGTGGCGCCGGAATTCCTCAGCGATCCGAATGCCCTGTCACGGCTGTATGTGCGCGCCAGCACCGGCAAGCTGGTGCCGCTGGATTCGGTGGCACGCTTCGAGCGCAAGTCGCAGGTGCTGACCGTCAATCACCTCGGACAACTGCCCTCGGTCACCATCTCCTTCAACCTCGCGCCCGGCGTGGCACTGGGCACAGCGGTCGACAACCTCCGTGCCGCGGAAAAGGAGATCGGCATGCCGGCCAGTGTGACCGGCAGCCTGCAAGGCACAGCGCAGGCGTTCCAGGCTTCGCTCAAGGGTCTGGGCCTGCTGTTGCTGCTGGCGGTGATCGTGATCTACATCGTGCTTGGCGTGTTGTATGAGAACTTCATCCATCCATTGACCATTCTTTCTGGTTTGCCGGCAGCGGGTGTCGGTGCGCTGCTGACGCTGCTGATCTTTGGCGTCGAGCTCAACCTGTTTGGCTTTGTCGGCGTGATCATGCTCATTGGCATCGTCAAGAAAAACGCCATCATGATGATTGACTTCGCCATCGAGGCACGCAAGGTGCGTCCACTGGACGCCGCCGCTGCCATCTACGAAGCCAGTCTGGTGCGCTTTCGGCCGATCATGATGACCACCATGGCAGCGCTGGCCGGCACGCTACCGATCGCCCTCGAAGGTGGTGCCGGAGGCGATGTGCGTCGCTCGCTTGGTTTGGCGGTGGTAGGCGGCCTGGTGCTGTCGCAGTTCCTGACGCTCTACCTCACGCCGGTGGTGTATATCTGGCTGGACAAGCTGAGCGAGAAATTTTCGTTCTCGCGCATCAAGGAATCGGATGCGCTGGCCGCCGGCCTGACCGAAGGTGGCCATTGACCTGAAGCGCCCAGACCCAGGACGCAACTTGTTCCAAGGGCGCAGCTTTTTTTGATCGGGCACCGTCGTCATCGATGATGACGGCTATCATGGTCAAGTGAATCCCGATCAAGCGAAGCAAACCCCCGGCAAACAGGCCGCTACGCCACCTGCCGCAGGTATCGCCCCCACCAGCCTGGAATTTCTCGACGACGGAACGCCGCGCTCGGCGCTCTATGACGACGTCTATCACTCTTCGGATGGCGGTCCGGATCAAGCCCGGCATGTGTTTCTGGCGGGGAACGACCTGCCACAACGCTGGCGCAACCGTGCCGTGTTCACGGTGCTGGAAACCGGCTTTGGCCTGGGCCTGAATTTCCTTGCCACCTGGCACGCTTTTCACAACGATCCGAAGGCCGCCGCAGCCCTGCACTTTGTCTCGGTCGAAGCGCATCCGCTCAAGGGTGACGAGTTGCGTCGCCTGTATGCCCGCTGGCCGGAGTTTGGTGCGATGGCGCGCGAACTGGTGCTTAAGTGGCCACCGCTATTGCGTGGCCTGCACCGACTGCATCTGGATGGCGGCCGGGTGACTCTGACACTGATTCTCGGTGACGCCGCACACTGGCTGCCGCAGTTGCAGTTGCAGGCTGATGCGCTTTATCTGGACGGCTTTGCGCCACAGAAGAACCCCGCGCTGTGGTCGCCCGAGGTACTGAGCCAGGTTTGCAAACTGGCCGCCGCCGACGCCACACTCGCCACCTGGTCAGTGGCCGGTGGCGTGCGCGAGATCCTGCAACAACAGGGCTTTGTCTGCGACAAGCGCCCGGGTTTCGGCCAAAAACGCGAAATGCTGATTGGCCGGCGTACACCAGCAGCACCCATACCGAGCGCAGCAGAAAAAAAACGTCATGCCCTGGTCATTGGCGCAGGACTGGCGGGCACTGCTCTGTGCGAACGACTGGCTGCACGGGGCTGGCAGATCACACTGATTGAACGTCATGCCGGACCGGCGCAAGAGGCCTCGGGCAATCCAGCCGGTGCGCTGCGCCCCATCCTCAATCTGTCAGACCAGAGCAACGCCCGCCTGTCGCGCGCCTCGCTGCTGTATGCGCTGCGACACCATTCCCGCGTTGGCGAAGGTTCGGCCGGCATGCGTCATGCGCGCTGTGGTGTGCTGCATGTCGCCACCACGGCTGATAAAGCGCTGCAGCTGCAGCAAGTCCTGCAAGCGGTGCGCTACCCCGCAGACTTCGCGCGCTGGATCGATGCCGAGGAAGCCTCGGAGTTGGCGGGACGACCACTGAAGCTGGGTGGGATCTGGCTACCGCAAGCCGGCTGGGCCGATCCGGCCAGCGTCTGCCGCGCCAATCTGCTCAGCGCTGGCGCTGCGGTGCAGACACGCTACGACTGCGCGGTCGACCGGCTGCAAACCTGCCCTGATGGCTGGGAAGCACTCGATGCACAAGGACAGGTGATTGCCCAGGGCGAGATCGTGCTGCTGGCCAATGCCGCCGAGGTGCGAGGCTTCGAACAGACCCGCGCCTTGCCGCTGGAGGCAGTGCGCGGCCAGCTCAGCCTGATCCGGGCGGCACAGGCGCGCGAGCGTTCGCTCGACATCGTGGTGTGCGGCGATGGCTATGTCGCCCCGGCACCGGGTGGTGGCTTTTGCACTGGTGCCAGTTTCCATCGGGATGACAACGAAACCCAGCCACGCCTGGAAGACCATATCGCCAATCTGGCGCGACTGGAATCGATGTTGCCGGGCTTTGCCGCCGGACTGAATCCAGCGCAGCTGGAAGGCCGCGTTTCCTGGCGCTGCACCACGCCAGACCGGATGCCAATTGCCGGCGAAATGATCAACTCGCCTGGACTGCATGTGTTGAGCGGGCTGGGTGCACGCGGCCTGGTCTGGGCACCGCTGCTGGCCGAACTGATGGTGTCGCAGCTCTGCCAGGAAGCGCTGCCAGTAGAAGCGGAACTGGCAGCTGCGGTGAGTCCGCAACGCTTCGGGCAGCGCGGCTGAACCACGCCTGCTTGCGCCAAGGGCGCATTGCCCGTGACGACGTCAATGCAGCGCCCGCAATGCCGCTAAGCAACGCAGCGTCACAACTCAGCGACGCGCCTCGCGCATGGTGACAAATTCTTCTGCGGCGGTGGGATGAATGCCGATGGTGGCATCGAACTGCGGTTTGGTAGCGCCACACTTGAGCGCCACGGCGAAGCCCTGAATGATTTCTCCGGCTTCCTCACCCACCATATGCACGCCCAGTACACGCTGGCTATCGCGTGCCACCACCAGCTTCATGAAGGTTTTTTCTTCACTGCCCGATAGCGTATGCCGCAAGGCCCGGAATGAGGACTGGTAGATATCAACCCCGGCATCACCCTGCAGCGCCTCTGCCTGCGACTCCGACAATCCGACCGTAGCAACATTCGGATGGCTGAACACAGCGGTCGGAATATGCTGGTAATCCATGCTGCGCTGGCCTTTGCCGAACAGGCGCTCGGCCACCACCATACCCTCGGCCAATGCCACCGGCGTGAGCTGATAGCGCTGGATCACATCACCGATGGCATGAATCGAGGGCACATTGGTTTGGAACTGCGCATCGACCAGTACTGCACCATCGGCAGACAGGGCCACGCCGGCCTCGGCCAATCCGAGC
Source organism: uncultured beta proteobacterium (assembly GCA_903868285.1). Taxonomy (GTDB): domain Bacteria; phylum Pseudomonadota; class Gammaproteobacteria; order Burkholderiales; family SG8-39; genus CAIPUP01. The sequence continues at coordinate 673 of CAIPUP010000354.1, read as the reverse complement.
TGTGCGGTATTGGCATGGCGACCGGTGGCCGCCAGCACCAGATCGGTTTGCAGCGTGCTGCCATCGTCGAGTTGCGCCAGCAACAAGCTGTCCGCTGCAGGATTTTTTTGCAGGTTTTCGATAGTCCTGCCAAAGCGGATGTCGACACCTTTTTTCTGCATCTCCTCAGCCAGTACCCGCCCCAGATCGGCATCGAACTCGCGCAACAATTGCTGGCCACGATAGATCAACGTGGTGTCCACACCCAGGCCATTGAAAATCGAGGCGAATTCCACCGCGATATACCCGCCACCGATCACTACCGCACGACGTGGCAGTTGCGCCAGCGCAAAGGCTTCGTTGGAGGTGATCGCCAGATCTGCACCAGGAAAATTCGGTCGCGTTGGCCAGCCGCCGGAGGCCAGCAGAATGTGGCGCGCCGTGATACGACGGCCTGCCACCTGAACGCCATGCGGTCCGCTGAGCGTGGCACGGCCCTGCAGGATCTCCACTCCGGCGCCGTTCAGAATGCGCTGATAGACACCATTCAGGCACTCGATCTCGCGGTCCTTGTTGGCGATGAGACGCGGCCAGTCAAAGCCAGGGGGCGCGGCAGATTCAGCATGGACATCCCAGCCGAAACCGCTTGCATGCTCGAAGTCCTCGGCATAGTGCGCGGCATAGGACAATAATT
>CAIPUP010000353.1 GCA_903868285.1 uncultured beta proteobacterium | reverse complement strand
TGCAACGCGAGCCGCGCTCGCGCTCGCGCGAAACCACCTATCAGGAAGACACGCGGGACTGGCAGGTGGTGGCGGGGAGTGTGGTGCAGTTGTGCCGCAAGCTGGCCGATGACTTGCAGCGTGCCGGTTACGCCGGTCGCACCATCGGTCTGAAACTGCGTTTTTCTGATTTTGAAACGCTCACGCGTGATCGCACCCTGGCCCAACCCACTGCGGATGCACTGACCATTCGCAAGGCGGCGTTCGAATGCTTGGCCAGGGTGAATGGTGCGGTGAACGGTGCGGTGAGCGGTACGGTGGGCGGTATGGTGGGCGGTATGGTGAGTGCTGAGGGACGGCTGTCGCGGCGGGTGCGCCTGGTCGGGGTGCGGGTGGGTGAGCTGTCACCACTGCAGGCATTGACGCCAGAGCTGGATTTATTGGGTGGTGGTTGAGGTATATAGCCGCGTTCGACCGTGTCGCCTAGCCTCGTCCAACAAACGGCATCTTGCTGGCCATGATGGTCATGAACAGCACATTGGTTTCCAGCGGCAGATTGGCCATGTGCAATACCGCCGCACCCACTTGTGCAACATCCATGCGCGCCTCGATCGCCATGCTGCCATCGGCCTGTTGTATGCCCTGGCTCATGCGGGTGGTCATGTCGGTGGCGGCATTGCCGATGTCGATTTGGCCGCAGGCGATATCGAAGGCGCGCCCGTCCAGCGCGCAGGCCTTGGTCAGGCCGGTGATGGCATGCTTGGTGGCGGTGTAGGGCGCCGAATTGGGACGTGGTGCATGGGCCGAGATCGAACCGTTGTTGATGATGCGACCACCGCGCGGAGTTTGAGACTTCATCAGACGGAAGGCCTCCTGCGTGCACAGAAAGGGGCCAGTGAGGTTGACATCCACCACTTGTTTCCATTGCTGCAGGCTGAGTTGATCCAGTGCCACTGCCGGCGCACCCATGCCGGCGTTGTTGAACAACACATCCAGCCGACCAAAGTGACTCTTGCAGGTGGCGAACAAGGCCGCCACGGATTCGGCATCTGTAACATCGGCCACCACCGGTAGCGCATGTGCCGAGCGCTCTCCTGCCAGGGCTGCAGTCTCTTGCAGCGGTGCCAGACGCCGCCCGGCCAGAACCACCCGCCAGCCATCATTCAGCAGGGCAAGCGCTGCCGAACGGCCGATACCAGTGCCGGCACCGGTAATCAGTGCAACGCGTGGGATGGCTTGGTTCATGGGACGATCCTTTGGTAATCCGTTGGCTTGCGCATCAGCATTAGTCGATACGGAATCGGTCGATACGGAATCAGTCGATGCGGAATCAGTCGATACGGATATTGGCGGCGCGCAAAACGGTTTCCCATTTTTTCGCTTCGGCTGCGATATAGGCTGCGGCCTCTTGCGGTGAATTGGCCACTGCCTCAACCCCAAGACTGGCCAGCTTGCCCTGTACTTCCGGTGCGCGCAAAGCTTGTGTCACGGCCCGTGACAGGCGATCCACGATGGCAGTGGGCGTGGCGGCCGGCACTAGCAGGGCGTACCAGGCATCGAACTCATAACCCTTGACACCGGCTTCGGCAACGGTGGGTAGATCAGGCCAGCCGGTGGCGCGACGCGGTGAAGTGACGGCCAGGGCGCGCAATCGTTGGGCCTTGACATGGCCATCGGCAATCAGCGGGCTGATGAAGGCCACCGGCACGCGTCCACCAATCAGGTCGGGCACCAGATCATTGGTGCCTTTGTAGGGCACATGGTTGAGATTGACCGCGGCCTGGTATTTGAATAACTCTGCCGCCAGATGCAGCGACGAACCATTGCCGCCCGAGCCATAGTCGATGGCGCCAGGCCTGGCACGCGCCAGCGCCAGCAATTCCGCCACCGAACGCGCTGCCAGCGACGGGTGTACCGCCAGCACCAGCGGGCCTTTGGCAACGATGGTCAGTGGTGTGAAGTCGCTAAAGCGGTAAGGCACCTTGTTGTAGAGCGAAGGGTTGACGGCATAGGCCATGGCCGGCAGCACCAGGGTATGGCCATCGGGTTTGGCGCGTGCTGCCAGTTCGGTGGCGATATTGCCGCCACCACCGGCGCGGTTCTCGATCACGCTCTGTTGTGAAAACGCGCTGGAGAGTTGATCGCCCAGCATGCGTGCCAACACGTCGTTCGGCCCGCCGGCGGGATAGGGCACGATGATATGAATCGGCTGGGACGGGAAGGTGGATTGTCCCGGGCAGAACGATGACCACAGCAGGCAGATTCCAGCGAGCAGACGGATAAAAACTGGCATGGTGGCCTTTCGGTAAGGGATGAACAAAGAGTCGCGGCTATTTTTGCCACGCATCACGCAGTGTGACCGCACGGTTGAACAGGGGCCGTGCAGCACTGGAGTCGCGATCGACGCAGAAGTAACCATGGCGTTCGAATTGAACGCTCGCCACTTGTGTGGCATCAGGCCGGGCAGCAGCCTCACCCAGCAATGGTTCCAGTTGCGCCGTGATCACGCGTACCGAGTCGGGATTGAGGTCTTGCAGAAAATCCTGTTTTGCACCGGGATGCTCAGCCAGGAACAGGCGGTCATACAGCCGCACCTCGGCAGTGACCGCATGGCGTGCGCTGAGCCAGTGGATATTGCCCTTGACCTTGTACTGATCAGCACCCGGTGTGCCGGATTTGCTGTCCTCGAAGTAGCGGCAGCGCACGCTGTTACTGCTGGCATCAAAGCCGATGCATTCAATGACATAGCCGTAGCGCAGACGCACCTTGTTGCCGGGGAAAAGGCGGAAGTAGCCCTTGGGCGGCACTTCGGCATAGTCCTCGCGCTCGATCCACAGTTCGCGTGAAAACGGCACCTCGCGTTTGCCGAGTTCGGGCTGTTGCGGATGGTTCGGTGCCAGACAGGTTTCTTCTTTGTCCTCGGGGTAGTTCTCGATCACCAGCTTGAGTGGATCGAGAACGGCAATGCGTCGCTCGGCCACCTCGTTCAGATGTTCGCGCATGCAGTCTTCCAGCACGCTGTAGTCGATCCAGGAGTCGGCCTTGGAGACTCCGATGCGCTCGGCAAAGCGTCGGAAGCCTTCGGGCGTGTAGCCGCGCCGTCGCGCCCCGGCCAGGGTCGGCAGACGCGGATCATCCCAGCCGTCGACATGTCCTTCCTCAACCAGCTGGATCAGCTTGCGCTTGGACAGCACCACATAGCTCAGGTTAAGGCGGGCGAATTCAATCTGCTGCGGCAGCGGTCTGGCCAGCAGGCCGAGGTCGGCCAGCTTGCCCAGCAACCAGTCGTAGAAGGGGCGTTGATCCTCGAACTCCAGCGTGCAGATGGAGTGACTGATGCGCTCGAGCGCATCCTCGATCGGATGGGCGAAGGTGTACATCGGATAGATGCACCAGCGATTGCCGGTACGGTGATGTTCGGCATGGCGGATGCGATAGATGGCCGGATCGCGCAGGTTGATGTTGGGCGAGGCCATGTCGATCTTGGCCCGCAACACCATTGCGCCATCGGCATGCTGACCATCGCGCATTTGCTGAAAGCGCTGCAGTGATTCCGCCACCGGACGATTGCGAAACGGGCTGTCGGTACCGCGCTCGGTCAGGCTGCCGCGATTGCGACGCATGTCCTCGGCGTTCTGTTCATCGACATAGGCCAGATCAGCGCTAATCAGTGCCTCGGCAGCGCGGTACATGAAGTCAAAGTAGTCCGAGGCGAAGTACTGATTGTCCTGGCCGAAGTTGTGCCATGACCAGCCCAGCCATTGCACGGCGTCGATGATGGAATCGACGTAGGCCTGTTCTTCCTTTTCCGGATTGGTGTCGTCAAAGCGCATATGGCAGGCACCGCCATAGTCGCGCGCCAGGCCAAAGTTCAGGCAGATCGACTTGGCATGACCAAAATGCAGATAGCCATTGGGCTCGGGCGGAAAGCGGGTGCGAATCTGTGCCGGATCGGCGGCGGCCGAAGCATGACTGGCGGCATCGCCTGGCTGACCAGACCAGCCGCGCTGTGCCCATTTGCCAGCAGCCAGATCAACATCGATCTGGCTGCGAATGAAATTGGAGGGAAGTTCGGTGCTGTTGCCGGTGGTGTTGGCATCCGGCTTGGAAGAAACCTGGTTTGTCTTCGTGGACATAAATGTAAATTCCTGATTATTCAGAGAATTTTACTGCAATGCCCTGGCGAGATCGGTGTTGCGCATAATGCTGCCTTGCAACTTTGTTTGGTCCATGACTTGCTGCGTCAGCGGGCGCGTAATGCTCAACCGGGAGTGATCCAACATGAATACCGACAACGCGGCGAATGCCGAACACATTCTGATCGAGGTGCGCGGTCGTGCCGCGCTGATTACGCTCAATCGGCCGAAGGCGCTGAATGCCCTCAACGATGCCTTGATGGACGAGCTGGGTCAGGCGTTGGCCTATTTCGACGCTGATGATGACATTGGTGCCATCGTCATCACTGGCAGCGAGAAGGCCTTCGCCGCCGGTGCGGATATTGCCGCGATGAAGGACTGGTCCTCGGTGGACATGCTTAAGGCCGATTTCATCACCCGTAACTGGGAGCGCCTGCGCTCGGTACGCAAGCCGGTGATCGCAGCGGTGGCGGGCTATGCCCTGGGTGGTGGTTGCGAGCTGGCCATGATGTGCGACTTCATCATCGCGGCTGACAATGCCAAGTTTGGCCAGCCGGAAGTGAAACTGGGTATCCTGCCGGGTGCGGGTGGCTCGCAACGCCTGCCGCGTGCGGTATCCAAGGCCAAGGCCATGGACATGGTGCTCACCGGTCGCATGATGGATGCGGCCGAGGCCGAGCGTGCCGGCCTGGTGTCGCGCGTGGTGCCGGCGGCACAGTTGATCGAGGAAGCGGTAACGGCGGCACAAGTCATAGGCGGGCTGTCGATGCCCTCGGTGATGCTGGCCAAGGAGTGTGTCAATCGCGCCTATGAGTCCAGTTTGAATGAAGGTGTGCTGTTCGAGCGGCGCGCCTTTCATGCAGTGTTTGCCACCGAAGATCAGAAAGAGGGCATGGCGGCCTTTCTTGATAAACGCGTGCCATCGTTCAAGCATCGCTGAGCATGTCGGCCATGGGGCAGGGACGGGAGCGGCTGGCCCTGCTGGTACTGACCGCACTGCAGATGAGCCATCTGCTGGACTTCATGGTGCTGACGCCGCTCGGGCCGCAACTGATGCGGGTGTTTGGCATCACGCCAACCCAAGTCGGTTTGTTCGTTACCGTCTACACGCTATCGGCTGCGCTCGCCAGTTTGCTGTCGGCTTTTGTCATCGACCGGTTTGATCGCAAGCGTGCCTTGCTATGGGTTTATGGCGGATTCTTGCTCAGCGCCCTGGCCTCGGCCCTGGCACCCAGCTATGCGCTGTTGCTGCTGGCGCGCGTTCTGGCCGGCGCCTTCGGCGGTTTACTCACTGGCATCGTGCTGGCCATCGTCAGCGATGTGGTGCCGGAGGCGCGGCGTGGCCGGGCGCTGGGCATGGTGATGTCGGCGTTCGCCGTGAGCTCGATTGTGTTTTTGCCGTTATGCCTATGGCTGGGCAGTCATTACAGCTGGCGCGGGGCTTATGGCGCGGTGTTGCTGCTGGGGGCCCTGGCCGGACCGCTGGCGGCCTGGCTGCTTCCCTCGGTGCGCTCGCATATGGCATCGCATGCCGCCGCACGGCGTATCGGTGGACTGTTTGGCCAGGCACGTCAGGTGCTGTGTGATGCCAATCATCGACGCGCGCTGTTGCTGGCCGGCCTGCTCAATGCCTCGTCGTTCGCCCTGGTGCCCTATCTCAGTCCCTACCTGGTGTTGAATGCCGGGGTGGGCGAAGCCGAACTCTCGCTGGTGTATTTCACCGGTGGCATCGGTTCTTTGCTGGCGGTGCATCTGTCCGGTCGTCTGGCTGATCGGATGAACCGTTACCGCCAGTTTCTGATCGGTGCGGCATTGACGGTACTGATCACCTTGCTGATCACCCAGTGGCCGCGCTCGCCGCTGTGGGCCACGCTGCTGGTCAGCCTGGGTGTGTTCATGTTTTTTCCGGCGCGCAATGTGCCGGCCATGGCGCTGATCACCGGCGCTGCCCAGGTGCCGGTGCGAGGCAGTTTCATGGCCTTCATGGCCTTCATGCAGCATGCCTCGACCGGGCTGGCATCGATGCTGGCTGGACTGATCGTGGGTCAGTCCGACAGCGGTGCGCTAACGCATTACGGCTGGGTCGGCGCGATGTCGGCCGGCATCACCCTGCTGTGCATGTGGCTGGCCGGCCGAGTGCGGCGGGCGCCTGCAGCATCAATAAATGCGGCGGTGCAGCAAAGCTGATATAAAGCGCACTTGCGTCCGGGTCCAACGCCTAATTAGGGGAAACCATGCTCTACGCCCTGCACGAGATGCAACACGCCGCACTGGCACCGATGAATGTGTTTGCCAAGGCCAGCCTGGATCTGTTGACCAGCCCGCTGAATCCGTTTGCGCAGATGCCTGGCACGCGCAATCTGGCAGCCGGCACCGAGTTGTTCTTGCGCCTGACCAACCGCTATGAAAAGCCGGCCTTTGGTATCGACAGCACGGACGTCGCAGGCCAGAAGGTGGCGGTGCATGAAGAGCTGGAACTCGATCTGCCGTTTTGCCAGCTGCGCCACTTCCGGCGTGACACGAAGGTGGTGCAGCCGACGGTATTGCTGGTGGCACCGCTGTCCGGCCATTTCGCCACGCTGTTGCGCGACACGGTGCGGGCGCTGATCCGTGAGCATGATGTCTATGTCACCGATTGGGTCGATGCCAAGATGGTGCCGCTATCGCATGGCACCTTCCATCTGGACGACTATGTCGAATACGTGCGCAAGTTCATCCGCCATCTCGGGCCGGCGGTGCATGTGGTGTCGGTGTGTCAGCCAACCGTGCCAGTGCTGGCAGCGGTGTCGCTGATGGCCAGTGCTGATGAAGACATCGCGCCGTGCAGCATGATCATGATGGGCGGGCCGATCGATGCCCGCCGCAGCCCGACGGCCGTGAATGACCTGGCCATGCGCAAGCCCTACTCCTGGTTCGAGAACCATGTCATTTATTCTGTGCCGGCCAAGTACCCCGGTTATATGCGTCGTGTCTATCCGGGCTTTTTGCAGCACATGGGTTTTGTGGCGATGAATCCGCGGCGGCATATGGATGCGCACTGGGATTTCTACAACCATCTGCGTGTGGGTGATGGCGATTCTGCCGAAGGCCATCGGCGCTTCTATGACGAATACAACGCGGTGCTGGACATGCCGGCCGAGTATTACCTGGACACCATACGCACGGTGTTCCAGGAGTTCGCACTGCCCGAGGGCAGCATGGTGGTGCATGGCGATGCAGTGCGTCCGGGCGATATTCGTCGCACCGCCTTGCTTACCATCGAGGGCGAACTGGACGACATTTCCGGTAATGGGCAGACCGAGGCGGCACATAAGCTGTGCACCGGCATTGCGGCCCAGCATCGCGAACACTATGCCGTGCCGGAAGTGGGGCATTACGGCATTTTTTCCGGCCGTCGTTGGCGCGAACTGATCTGTCCGCGCATTGCGGCTTTCATCCGAGCCCATCCCGCGCCGCTGGACTCCGGTGCGTCGTGATTTCCTGGTGGCGGCGCGGCTGGCAGGCCATCGAACAGCGCGCGCGTGCCTTGCGGGCGGATTCCCTGGCGCTTTTTTTTGCGCTGGCTGACCCACGGCTGCCGCGTCTGGCGCGCTGGTTGGTGTGGGGCATCGTTGCCTACGCCCTGTCGCCGATCGATCTGATCCCGGATTTCATTCCGGTGATCGGCTTTCTGGACGAACTGATCCTACTGCCGCTGGCGATTGCCTTCGCCATCCGTCTGATTCCGGCCTCAGTCATGGCCGATGCGCGGGCCCGGGCATCGGCGCAACCGCAGCGGGTGAAGTTAATTGCTGGCGCTTTGCTGATCGGCCTGGTCTGGCTCGGTCTGGTCGGATTGATCGGCTGGTACTGGCTGGATTGATGCTGGCGGGATTGCTGCCGGCCTGGCCAGAACATCGGCAATAGGGCGTTCCCGGCGCTGTGAGCGCGCGCTTACTACCTGCTGATCGATTGCGCCAAAGATCGACTGACCCTGGCTGTCGAGCATCTCGATGCGCACCCGGTCACCGAATTTGAGAAAGGGTGTGGCGGCTGCGCCGTCGCGTACCGTTTCCATGGCGCGCAGTTCTGCGATGCAGGCGTGACCGCTGTCATGGCCGTAGTTGGAGATGGTGCCCGAGCCGAGTACGGTGCCGGCCGGTAATGGCCGGGTTTTGGCGGCATGCACGATCAGGCGCGGGAAGTCGAACTGCATGTCGCTGCCGCAATGCGGCGACCCCAACACCTGATCGTTGACACTGACCCGCATCGGCAACGAAAGCTTGCGGCCATCCCACACCGGGCCGAGCTCATCCGGCGTCACCGCCAGCGGAGTGAAGGCAGTGGCGGCTTTGCCTTGCACGAAGCCAAAGCCCTTGGCCAGTTCGTCCGGAATCAGATTGCGCAGGCTGACATCGTTGACCAGGGTCAGCAGCAGGACCTGGTGTGTGGCTTTGTCGCGCTCAACGCCCATGGGGGTGTCATCCAGGATCACCGCCACTTCGGCCTCCAGATCGATACCCCAGTCCTCGGACTCGCAGCGGATGTCATCCTGCGGGCCGATGAAGTAGTCGGAGTTGCCTTGGTACATCAAGGGGTCTTTGCGCATTTCGGAGGGCATCTCGGCGCCGCGTGCCTTGCGCACCAGTTCCACATGCGCCAGATAGGCCGAGGCATCCAGCCATTGATAGGCGCGCGGCAAGGGCGCTGCGAACTGGCTGAAATCGGGTTCGAACAGACGCGAGCCGGCACTGGCACCAAGACTGGCCGAGGGATGATTGAGTTCGTCCGAGAGTGCCTGCAACAGCGGGGCGCAATAGCCCCAGTCATCCAGTGCCGCTTGCAGGGTCGGGGCCACATCCGAGGCGATGCGTGCCAGCTTGAGATTGCGCGAAACGACGCATAGCGCGCCATCGCGCGAGCCGTCCTTGAGAGTGCCGAGTTTCATGGATGTCCTGAGGCGGAATGCGAAAAGGAATGCTTGAAGGAATGCGGAAGCGGAGTGCGGGGTTCAGAGTACGGGGTTCGGAGTACGGGGTTCGGAGTACGG
>CAIPUP010000352.1 GCA_903868285.1 uncultured beta proteobacterium | reverse complement strand
CGGCTGCTCGCTCTCGAACAGCGGCAGCAAGGCCCCCGCCAGACAGGACAGATTCCATCCCGCCACCTGCGGCTGCCGGCCATAGCGATAGCGCCGGCCACCGGCATCGGTGGTATTGGGCGTCCATTCGGAATCGAAGTTATCCACCCAGCCATAAGGACCATAGTCGATGGTCAGGCCGAGAATCGACATGTTGTCGGTGTTCATCACACCATGCACAAATCCCACCCGCTGCCAGTGCGCCACCATCTCGGCAGTACGGCGACACACCTCGGCAAACCACAGCACAAGGCGCTGCTGCGAATCGGCCTCCTGTTGCAGCAGCCAGGGGAAATCACGCCGCATGACGAACTCCACCAGCTGACGCAGCAAGGGCAGATCACCGCGCGCCGCCGGCAACTCGAAATGGCCGAAGCGAATGAAGGACGGTGCCACCCGGCAGACAATGGCGCCCGGCTCGGGCCGCGCATTGCCGTCATAGAACATGTCGCGCACCACGGCGTCGCCGGTGGCCACCAGGCTCAGGGCGCGGGTGGTGGGCACACCCAGGTGATACATGGCTTCGCTGCAAAGAAATTCGCGTATGGACGAACGCAACACCGCCCGGCCATCGGCCGAACGTGAGTAAGGCGTGCGACCGGCACCCTTGAGTTGCAGCTCCCAGCGCTCGCCGGCGACGTTCACGGTTTCGATCAGGCTGATGGCACGACCATCGCCTAGCTGCCCGGCCCAGTTGCCGAATTGATGACCGCCATAGCAAGCAGCGTAGGGCCGCATGCCTGGCAGCTGCCGGTTGCCCGCCATGACCTCGGCCAGCTGTTGCGCGAACTGTGGATCGTCAAAGGCCTGCGGTGACAATCCCAGCAAGGCCGCCGTCTCGGCCGACCAGGCCAGCAGTGTTGGGGCGGTCACCTGCGTCGGCTGCACCCGTGACCAAGCTGCGCCCTGCACCTGGCGCGGCGCCGGATCGGGCCTCAGACCTTGTTCGTCCTTGGCCAATGCATCGCCCGGCAGCTCACGCACATAGGCGTTATCGGCACGAAGATGATCGAGGCTGAAATTCATGCAGAGACTGAACGCCTTACGCCGACATCAATCCCTCGCACCGGCCTGGCACCTGGCGCAACAAAGCCGGCGATCGATGGCAACAAGGCTGCAGGCCTAGCGCAACAAGGCCAGCGGCCCGAGCGACAGCCAGGGAATATAGGTGATCAGCATCAGCGCGCACAGGTACAAGCCCAGGAAGGGCATCACGCCGCGATACAGCACCGGCAGCGGCACCTTGAACAGCGCATGCGTGGCAAACAGGTTCAAACCGAACGGCGGGCAGAACATGCCGATGGCCAGGTTGGAGATCATGATCACGCCGAAGTGGATCGGGTTCATACCGAAAGCACTGGCAATGGGCAAGAACAGCGGCGTGAGTATCAGGATCGCCGCAGGCGGCTCGAGGAACGAGCCCACCACCAGCAGCAATACATTGAACAGCAACAGGAATTGCCATTGCGCCAGTTGCAAGTCCTGGATGAACAGCACCAGCTTTTGCGGAAATCCGCTGGTGGTGACCAGCCACGAGTACAAACCAGCCGCGGCAACAATGATCAACACTTGCGCGCAAAGGTAAATCGAATTGGTGGTGGTGTCCCAGATCTGCGCCCAGGTCATCTCGCGATAGACATAGCGTGACACCAGCACCGCGTAGATCACTGCCACACCTGCCGCCTCGGTTGGCGTGAACACGCCGCCATAAATGCCACCCAGAATCAACACCAGCGCACCGACCGACCAACTGGCATCCAGGGTCGAATGCCAGACGTTGACCCAGCGCAGGCGCGAGGTCAGCGGCACCATCTGCACCTTGGCATAGATCATCACGTACACCGCCGCCAGGATGCCCAGCAGGATGCCCGGAAGAATGCCGGCCAGGAACAGCGCTGGCACTGACTGCTGACCCACCACACCGAAAATGATCATCGGTATCGATGGCGGAATCATCACATCGATGGCACCGGTAGCAGCGATCAAGCCGCCGGAGAAGGAACGCGAATAGCCGCCGTCGCGCAAGGCTGGAAAGAGAATGCGGCCAATGGCGGCGATACAGCCCACTGCCGAGCCAGACATGGCGCCAAACAACTCGGCCGACATGATGGCGGTCAGCGCCAGTGAACCACGCACGCCGCCGACGATGGACATCACCCACGCAATCAGGCGCTTGGCCAGTCCACCCTGACCCATGATGTCGCCGGCCAGAATGAACAGCGGCACCGCCAGCAACGGGAAGTTATCCAGCGCACCAAACACCACGGTATGCAGCGACTGCAGCGGCAGATTGTCGCTGGTGCCGATGCCCACCATGCCGGTGAGCAACAGCACCACGAATACCGGCAGACCCAGCACAAGCAAAACGACCGGCAGGACAAAATAGATCAGGGCTTCCATTCAGCGTTTCCTTAGACTTCAGCAGTAGCGACTTCAGCAGGTGCGGTTAACCGCACCGATCAATGCGTGGATTTGTCTTTGTTCGATGCCTCGCCCGCGGTCGATGCATCCAGCCCGGCCTCATCATCCACCGCAACGTGGCGGGTACCGCTAAGCATGCGCACCAACAGCACCAGTGCCGTGAACACAAAGCCGAGGGTGACCATGGAATGCGGCAGGGCCATGGGAATTTCGGCTGCAACGCTGCGCTGGTCGTAATCGATCAGGCGCACCACCAGCGGCAGGCCAACCCATGCCACACCCAGACAGACCGCCACCATCACCAGGTCGCACAGAAACTCCATCAACCGGCGCGCACCATCGGGCAACACCTGCACCAGCATATCCATGCGGATATGTGCGCCATCCCAGGTCACTTTCACCAGCGCCATGAATACCGCGCCGATAAGCAGAAACTGCATCGCCTCTTCGGCCCAGTTGATCGGACTGGACAGCAGATAGCGCCCGAACACGTTGCTGTTGTTGATGATGACGATAGCCGCCAGCATCAGGCCGGCCAGCCACTGCAGACAGCGACTGAGATGGGTAGACAGCCAGGTCAGTAATTGCATGATTACTCGGCCCGGATGCCGGCTTGCTTGATCACTGGCGTGTAGCGTGCGATTTCGCGCCGGATACGCGCAGCGGCCTCATCCGGCGTGGTACCAACCGGCTCGCTGCCCATGGCCGCCAAACGCTCGCGCAACTCGTTGCTGCGCAAGGCCCGGCCCACTTCGGTCGACAGGCGATTGACGATCTCGCGCGGCGTCCCGGTCGGCGCAGCCAGTCCGATCCAGATGCTCTCGGCAAAGTTCGGTACACCGGACTCTTTCACCGTCGGCCATTCCGGAAAATTCGGATGGCGTGTGGCACGCGTGATGGCCAGCGCCTTGGCCTTACCACCTTTGACGAAGTTCAAGGCCGAGCCCAGAGAAATCAGGCTCAGACCCACCTCACCGCTGGCCACTGCCGCTGAGGCCGGCGCGCCACCTTTGTACGGTACATGCAGCAACTTGACGCCCGCTTCGGCCGCCAGCAATTCAGTCAGCACATGACTGGTGGAGCCCGTGCCTGCGGTGGAATAGGCCAGCGCCCCCGGCTTGGCACGCGCTGCGCTCAGCAGATCAGCCAGCGAGTTATACGGGCTGTTGGTTGGCACCACGATCAGCATCGGGTTCTCGACCACGATGGCAATCGGCGCAAAATCGCGCACCGGGTCGTAGGGCAGCTTGTTATAGATGGCGGTATTCATGACGAACTCACCATTGGTGGCCATCAGGAGTGTGTAGCCATCGGCCGCAGACTTGGATGCGGCCTCGATGCCGATGATGCCGCCGGCACCGGGCCGGTTCTCCACCACCACCTG